>CAYNQA010000357.1:0-3137 GCA_964399225.1 uncultured Anaerolineaceae bacterium | reverse complement strand
GACCACCATCATCGAATCAGGACTCGACATCCCGAACGCAAACACCCTGATCGTGGACCGCGCCGATACGTTTGGTCTTGCGCAACTCTACCAACTGCGCGGACGCGTCGGGCGCGGCGCCATGCGCGCCTATGCCTACTTCTTCCGTCACAACAAGATTCAGCCGACGGTGGACGGTCAGGCGCGGCTCGAAGTCATCGCAGAGAACACACAGCTCGGCGCGGGGTATTCCATCGCCATGCGCGACCTCGAGATCCGCGGCGCAGGCGAACTGCTCGGTACGCGTCAGCATGGGTTCATTCAGGATGTCGGTTTTCATCTGTACACAAGATTGCTGGCAGATGCCGTACGGCAGATTCGAGTCGAAAGCCGAAAGCGTCGTCCTGAGCCTGTCGAAGGATCTAAAGTCGCGGGTGAGTTATCGGACCTTCGACCTTTGACTTTCAACTTACCTTTAGCCATGCCCGTCAACGTGGATCTGCCCCTCGCCATCGGCCTGCCTTCCGATTACATTCCCGACCAAAACCTGCGCCTGCGACTCTATCGCCGCATCGCGGATCTGCGCGACGAAACCGAAGTGGACACTCTCGCCGCAGAATTCCGCGACCGCTTTGGTCCGCTTCCGAAAATGGTGGACTTCCTGCTCTATCAAATGCGCGTCAAACTACGGGCGGAGCGGGCGGGGCTCGCCTCGGTCTCCTGGGAGGCGGGACAGGTTGCCCTGCGCTTCCCGGTGCTGGCCGAGGGCGTGGAGGCCAGGCGCATGCCCGACCTCGCCCCCGATGTCCGCGGCGGGAAGAATGCCTATTGGGTCAATTTCATGAAGGTGGAAAACTGGATGCCGAGGTTGTTGGAAGTGCTGGAGTTCGTACGCAGTTAATCCCTCGGGGAGTTAATTCTTATTCACCTGTGTTTAACGCCGGCCTTCCGCCTGCGCTATAATTTGCGAACTTTTATCAGAGACTATGGAGGAACCATGAAGCGAATTGCGCGAATTACCGCATTGTTGTTTATGATCATCGGCCTGGTTACGGCTTGCGTGCCCTCGCAGGACGATGTGGTTGAGATCCTTTCCAGCGTGGAGCAGACCGCCGCGGCCCAGATCACATACGTGCCAGTCACTTATACGCCGGATGTGAACGTCATCGTTGCGCAGACCTTCGCCGCCATGACATTGCAGGCGATTGGCGGTCAGCCTTTGCCCGCGACGGAGACCCCAGCTTCCCCCGTCTCCGAAGCGGGCTCGATCAGCGGGAAGTTATCCTACCCCTCCGAATTCATCCCGCCTTTGCGCGTTGTGGCATTCAATATCTTCGATCAAAGCTATCGCTACGTGGACACGATCCAGAATCAGTCCACGTATCAGATCACGGGGCTGGCTGCCGGCAAGTATCACGTGGTCGCATATGTCATGGGCGGCGGCCTCGCGGGCGGCTACACCCCAGCCGTGCCTTGCGGACTTTCCGTGGATTGCACGGATCATTCGCTCAGTGCGGTGAGTGTCTTTGCCGGCACCGACACCCCGAACATCGATCCCGGCGATTGGTACGCTCCTGAGGATTCCTTCCCTCCCATGCCGGGGTTAAGTGTAGTCTTGCCGACTGCCACACAGAACGGCCCCAAGCCCTTGACCGGTAACGGCGGCGTGATGGGCAAACTTGGGTATCCGGCCGAAACCGTGCCCGCTTTGCGCATTGTGGCATTCAATATAAATAACCTAAACGATTATTACAGCATCACCACTGAGCAAGGACAGCATGAATATCAAATGAGTCTCCCGCCCGGCAAGTATTACATCGTTGCGTATACGCTTGGCGGCGGAAGCTTCCCGGTTGGACTCGCCGGGGGATATACCAAGGCGGTGCAATGCGGCAATGGACAAACCTGCACCGACCACTCGCTGGCTGAGGTGCCCGTTGCGTCCATGGTGGTGCTCGTGAATGACGCGAATATCTTTGATTGGGGTTTGCCGGAGGGGACTGTCCCGCCAAACCCGTATAAGTAAGGCTGTTAGATCCAAGAAGGCCGGGCGCGCGTTCCCGGCCTTTTTCTTTCGTGATAAAATAGAACACACGTTCCCCTAATCAGCGACAAATAAAATATGGACTTCAAACTCACAGCCCCCTTTGTCCCCATGGGCGACCAGCCCGAAGCGATCCGTCAATTGGTGGATGGCGTGCAAAAAGGCATCAAGAATCAAGTTTTGCTCGGTGCCACCGGCACGGGCAAGACCTTTACGATCGCCTCCATCATTCAGGAATTGCAAATGCCTGCGCTGATCATGGCGCACAACAAGACACTGGCAGCACAGCTCTATGCGGAGTTCAAAGAGTTCTTCCCCGAGAACGCGGTTGAATATTTTGTCAGCTACTACGATTACTACCAGCCGGAAGCATACGTTCCTCGCCACGATCTCTACATTGAAAAAGAGACCCAGATCAACGAGGAGATCGAACGCCTGCGCCTTGCCGCGACCACCTCTCTCGTCTCGCGCCGCGATGTGATCATCGTTGCATCGGTTTCGTGCATCTACGGTTTGGGGTCGCCGGAAGAGTTTGGCAAGGGGACCGTGACCCTGCAGGTCGGACAGCTCTACCGTCGCAATGCATTACTGCGGCAGCTGATCGAGAGCCAGTACCAGCGCAACGACATCGAGTTGAAAAGCGGTGCATTCCGCGTCCGCGGCGACACGCTGGAAGTGATGCCCGCCTACGAGGATAAAAAAGCATACCGCGTCACATTCTTCGGAGACGAGGTGGAGCGCATTATGCAATTCAGCCCGCTGACCGGAGAAGTCTTCGGCGAGCCGAACGAGGTTTCGATCTATCCTGCCAAGCAATACCTGACCGACTCAGACCGCATGAAAGAAGCGATCGGAAATATTGAAAAAGAGTTGGAGGACCGCCTGGCCCTTTTCCGCGAGCAGGGCAAGCTTCTTGAAGCCCAGCGCATTGAACAGCGCACGCGGTACGACCTGGAAATGCTCAAAGAGGTTGGCTATTGTTCGGGGATTGAGAATTACTCGCGTCATCTCGACGGACGCGAAGCGGGTACTCATCCCTGGACGATGATCGACTTCCTGCCGAGCGACTACCTGCTGGTGTTGGACGAGAGTCACATGACCGTGCCGCAGATCC
>CAYNQA010000356.1:0-3141 GCA_964399225.1 uncultured Anaerolineaceae bacterium | reverse complement strand
GGCGTCACGATTTGCCGATCGCAATTGGGCAATCGCAATCCAAATACCAATGATCGCCACCGTAAGGGTGCCAATATCTGATATGTTGCTTATTAGATCCATGATTTCTCCTTACTGTAACATTGATGGAAATATCAACGACAACTATTTCATTTTTCCAATTGCCTCTTTTATCCTCTTCAACACCTCCTTGACCCGCTTCCTCGGTGTGGTGATGTTCATGCGCATGAAGCCCTCGCCTTCCGTGCCGAAGATGGCGCCTTGTTCGAGATAGACACCTGCCTTTTCGAGGAAGAATTTGTGCAGGGACTTTGCGTCCATGCCGAGGGCGCGGCAATCGAGCCAGACGAGATAAGTCCCTTCGGGGCGGATCATCTTGATCTGTGGGATGTGCTTGGCGAAGTACTCTTCCATAAAATCAAGCGTGCCGCTGAGATAGACCAGTAACTGGTCGAGCCATTCCGCGCCGTGACGGTAGGCGGTTTCGGTGGCAAGTTGGCCGAAGATGCTCATGTCCACGAGGGCGTTGGAGAGCAGGTATTTCTCAAACGCCTCGCGCTGTTCCTTGACCGGCAGGATGATGTTGGATGTGGCCAACCCTGCCAGGTTGAAGGTCTTGCTGGCGGCGGTGCAGACGATGGCATCCTTGTCGACGGTGCCGTAGGGAGTGAAGCGGGAGAAGGTCAGGTCGGCGTGGATCTCGTCGGCGATGACCATGACGTTGTTCTTGCGGCAGATCTCCGAGACGCGGGTCAGTTCGGCGCGAGTCCACACGCGTCCCACCGGGTTGTGCGGACTGCACAGGATGAGCATCTTTGTCTGTGGGTCGCGCGCTTTTTGTTCGAGGTCGTCGAAGTCCATGTGGTAGCGGCCGTCTTCGTAGATCAGCGAACTCTTAACGACTTCGATGTCATTGGCTTCCAGCACGAAATAAAATGGAAAGTAGACCGGCGTTTGAATGATGGCCTTTTCGCCCGGCTTCAAAAACGTCTTGATCAGCATGGCCAGCGCCGGGACGACCCCGGGAGTGATCGCGATCCAATTGGGTTGAATCACCCAGCGATGGCGAGTCCGCATCCAGTCCACGATGGAGGCGGTGTAGGTTTCGGAGCGCTCGGTGTACCCGTAGAGTCCGTGTTTGGCGCGGGCAGTCAGTACATCCACCACTATTTTTGGCGCAGGGAAATCCATATCTGCGATCCACATGGGGGCGGGGGCGTTCTTCCCCTGGAAGATCTTCGTGCGGACGTGAAAATTGCCATCCCCTTCCGATTGTATGGCCTCCCATTTGCTGGAGTTGGTGCCGATCCGGTCAACAAATTTATCGAAGTTTGTATCCATAATGTCAATTATACAACCTGCCTAAACTCACTTGTCGGACAAATTGACTTCGCCTATACTTGGCGGTAGGAGTTTCCATGCCAGACTTCAACCTTGCCCCCCTTACTTCTGCAATCGAAAAATATGTTCCGCTCGGCCGTTCGGGTTTGCTGCCCGCCCTGCATGCCGCGCAACGCATTTACGGCTGGGTGCCCGAACCTGTCGCCGCGGAGATCGCCAAACATTTGCGCGTGCCCCTCGCGGACGTGCACGGTGTGATCGAGTTCTACTCCCTCTTCTATAACGAACCGATCGCGAAGAAAGTCATCCGCGTCTGCACCGACCCCGCCTGCGGACTCAAAGATGCGGATGGAATCTTGCGTCGACTCTCTGCCCGCCACGGGATCCAACCGGGTCAGACGACCCCAAACGGGACTCTGACCATCGAGGCGAGTCCATGCCTCGGCATGTGTGAGCTTGCCCCTGCCGTGTGGACGATGAACGGCGAGACTTGGTCAGTGGGGGATGGGACTGAAGAATCCGATCGTCCGCGGTCCATGGTCTATGGTCAGCTCCGCATGTTGACCGCCAACTGTGGCAACGGCACAACTTCATTATCAAAGTATGGCAAATACGCCGCGCTCGAAAAAGCGTTGACGCTGAAGCCCGAAGAGGTGGTGGCCGAAGTCAAAGCCAGCGGACTCGTCGGTCGCGGCGGCGCAGCCTTCCCGACCGGAATCAAATGGGAGGGGGCTGCCAAAGCCCAGGCCGACCAGAAATACATCGTCTGCAACGCGGACGAGTCTGAGCCGGGCACGTTCAAGGATCGCATCCTGATGCTCGACGATCCGCACCGCTTGATCGAAGGCATGATCATCGTGGGCTACGCCATCGGCTCGACCAAAGGTTACATTTATGTGCGTGGGGAATATCCGTATGTTGTCCCGGTTCTGGAAAATGCATTGACCGAAGCCCGAGCGGCTGGATACTTGAACGATAAGTTTGATATCGAAGTCCGTGTCGGCGCGGGCGCATACATCTGCGGCGAAGAGACGGCGTTGTTCGAGTCCATCGAGGGCAAGCGCGGCTTCCCGCGCATCAAGCCGCCGTTCCCGACCACGAATGGACTGTTCGATAAGCCGACCGTCATCAACAACGTCGAGACGTTGTTCAACGTCCCGTTCATTATCTCGATGGGCGCGGCGGAGTATCGCAAGATCGGCACGGAAAAATCTCCGGGACCGAAAGTGTTCTGCATCTCCGGTGATGTGACCAAGCCCGGCCTCTACGAGATTCCGTTCGGCGTGACCTTGCGCGAACTGCTTGAAATGGCAGGCGGCATCGCGAACGGTAAGCAACTGAAATCCATCCTGTTCGGTGGCGCGGCGGGCGCATTCGCCACGTCCAAGCACCTCGATGTGAAGATGAGCTTCGAGGATTTGAAATCGGCTGGACTGCCGCTCGGCTCTGGCGTGGTGATGGTCTTCGATGAAACCCGCGACATGCGCGATGTGCTGAATCGTCTCGGCCATTTCTTCTCGCATGAGTCGTGCGGAAAATGCTATCCCTGCCAGATGGGTACCCAGCGACAGAAGGAAATTCTGCATCGCATCGCCCACGGACAGACCCTGCCCGATGACATGATCCGCCTGCAAGATGTCGGCTGGACGATGACGGACGCGAGTCTGTGCGGCCTCGGTCAGACGGCGGCGAGTGCGGTGTTGTCGGCGATTCAACTTTGGCCGGAGTTGTTTGCTGAGTCGAAAGTCGAAGAGTCGAAGGTCGAGAGTCCGAAAGCAGGTGTGAAGAAGGCTGTTGTGA
>CAYNQA010000355.1:0-3156 GCA_964399225.1 uncultured Anaerolineaceae bacterium | reverse complement strand
ATTCGTCATTGCGAGGAGGGTGCTCTTCCCGACGAAGCAATCTCCCAAATAGCGAAGGGATTGCTTCGGGCGGGTACGATCTCGCAATGACGGATGTACGGTAGAGAATGCTTACTTACAATATAATCAAACCATGACCACAACCATCCTGCTCTTTTTTGCCGGGCTCGTCCTGCTCATCCTCGGCGCGGACCTGCTGGTGCGCGGCGCCTCGCGGCTCGCGGCGGCATTCGGAGTCTCGCCGCTCGCCATCGGCCTGACCATCGTCGCCATCGGCACGGCCTCGCCCGAAATTGCCGTATCGTTGCGCGCCGCCGCGACAGGACAAGGCGACCTGACCCTCGGCAACGTGCTCGGCTCGAACATCTTCAACATCCTCTTCATCCTCGGGCTGACGGCCATCGTCGCGCCGATCGTCATTGCGGAGCAACTCATCCGCAAGGACGCGCCGATCATGCTGGGCGTGTCCCTGCTGGCGTTCGGACTCGCGCTGGATAAAAATCTCGGCGCCTTGGACGGCGCGATCCTTATCGCAGGCGTGATCGCGTACACCGTCTTTGCGTTGAAGCAGAGTCGCAGTGAAAGCAAGGAAGTGCAAAACGAGTTCGCGCAAGAATTCGCCGAGAAACAGCCGCGCACGACGCGTAACACGCTGGTCAACATCGTCTTCATCGTCATCGGTCTCGGCCTGCTCGTGCTCGGATCGAACTGGCTGGTGGATTCCGCTGTGACGATCGCCAAAGCCCTCGGCGTGAGCGAACTCGTCATCGGTCTGACCATCGTTGCGGCGGGCACGTCCCTGCCGGAGGTGGCGACATCCATCATCGCTGCCCTCAAAAACGAAAGCGACATTGCCGTGGGCAACGCGGTCGGGAGCAACATCTTCAACCTGCTCGGCGTGCTGGGCATCAGCGGCCTGCTCGCCCCGGGCGGGATTGCCGTGGCCGACAACGTGCTGAGACTCGACTTCCTCGTGATGCTTTTTGTCGCCCTCGTGTCATTGCCCATCTTCTACATTGACAATCGCATCTCGCGCCTCGAAGGCGGGTTGCTCATTGCGTACTACGTCTGCTACGTGGCGTATCTGGTTTTGCAGGCGGGCAACAGTTCCGCGCTGCCGACGCTGACCCTGTTCATCACCTTCTTCGCCCCGCTGACGTTCATCGCGTTGGTGGTGGTGGCGGTCCGGTCCGCGCGCGCCCGGCTCAAGGTCAGGAAAGACGCGTAACGTCTCAAAATTAAAAGTTTTCTCATGAAAAGCGATTCCGTCGGGAGTCGTTTTTTCGTGTTACAATTTTTTCGTCCCATATATGGCGGCATGACGAAAATCCAAGCGTGTGCCTGCCACAGGAAGCGATTGTCTTGACATCCAATTTCGGAACACGGAGATGAATTGAGCAAGTTACTTTAAAATTCAAAGGAGGTGGTCCCATGAAGGACTCCAAGAAAACTGTCGTCGCGGCCGCGTTGGGGGAGTGTGTGCACGTAGCGGGTGTGATGAATTTCCTCCGCCTGGCGGAGGCGGCTGGATGGCGAACAGTGTTCCTTGGGCCTGCAGTTGCGATTGAAGATGTTTTGATCGCTGTGCGCCAGGAAAAAGCAGAACTGGTTGGCGTTTCATACCGCCTGACACCAGAAACAGGCGAACGCCTTTTGGGCGAGTTCGCCGAAGCTGCGGACGAATTGCGCGAGAGCGGAGTCCGCTTTGCTTTTGGAGGCACGCCGCCGGTCGCTGAGCGAGCGAAGGCGATGCAATTCTTCGAACGCGTCTTCGACGGGAGCGAACCGGTCGAGGCCGTGCTCGGTTATCTAAAAGGACAAACCACCCCGGGGGAATCGAGTCAACAGTTTCCACGATCCACAATCGAACGCATCCGTTGGAAGTCACCGTATCCGATCCTGCGTCATCATTTCGGCCTGCCCACAATGGAAGATACGCTTGCAGGCATCGAAAAGATCGCCGAGGCCCAAGCCCTCGATGTGATCTCGCTCGGCATTGACCAGGATGCGCAGGAAAATTTCTACCATCCCGAACGGCAAGACCCAAGAAGAAAAGGCGCGGGCGGAGTCCCCGTGCGCTCGGAAGATGATTACCGCGCGCTCTACCAAGCCAGTCGACGCGGCAACTTCCCGCTCCTGCGCACTTACTCCGGCACCGACGATTTCATCCGTCTCGCCGAAATGTATGTGGACACGATCAACATCGCCTGGTGTGCCATTCCGCTTTTCTGGTTCAACCAGATGGACGGCCGCGGCCCATGGGACCTCGAGGGTTCCATCCGCGAACATCAGGAAGTGATGCAATGGTACGGCGAACACAACATCCCCGTCGAACTCAACGAGCCGCATCATTGGGGCATGCGCGACTCGTCGGACGCGGTCTTCGTTGTCTCGGCCTTTCTCTCCGCCTACAACGCGCGCGCGTTCGGCGTGAAAGATTACATCGCGCAGATGATGTTCAACAGCCCGCCAGGACTTTCTGACGCGATGGATCTCGCCAAAATGCTGACGGTTATGGATTTGATTCAGCCGCTCGAAAACGACAATTTCAAAATCTGGAAACAGACCCGCATCGGACTGCTCTCGCATCCTCTCGACCCCGAAGCGGCTCGTGGACATCTGGCCGCCTCCACCTATTTGCAGATGGCGCTGCGGCCGCACATTTATCACATCGTCGGCCACACCGAGGCCGATCACGCCGCCACCGCGGACGATGTCATCATCGCCAGCCGCATCGCCCGCCGCGCCATCGAGGACGCGATGGGCGCGCCTGATATGACCGCCGACCCCGTCATTGCCAAACGCCGCGCGGACCTCGCATCCGAAGCGGACGCCATCCTCGACGCGATCCGCTCCCTCGCGCCGCCCGAAGCGGGCGACCCGCTCACCGATGCGTTCACCCTCGCCCGCGCCGTCACATCGGGCATCCTCGACGCGCCGCAACTCGTCAACAACAAATTCGGCCGCGGACAGGTCCGCACGCGCATCGTGAACGGCGCCTGCGTCAGCGTGGATGAAAAGGGCAATCCGATTTCCGAGCAAGAACGAATCTCGCGGCTTCAATCGGAGTCCAACGTCTCCTGACGTTGGCTGGAAACATTCCAAAGTCTGGAGACTTTGGAGTCCGAACAAAATCAAGGAGGTTTTCATGACTCG
>CAYNQA010000354.1:0-3170 GCA_964399225.1 uncultured Anaerolineaceae bacterium | reverse complement strand
CAGGTCACCTATTTCACCTTCGATCTCAAGAACGGCTTCGCACTCGTCCCGCCGCCGACCCCCGCTCTGGATTTCCTGCCAACACCATAACCACGCGGCTATGCGACCCATGGACTAGCCGACAAAATTCCCTTGACGAACCGAACACTTGTGCTATACTCTCGGCAACCAACTAAACGTTGCTGGAACTTTACACACGGAGATAAAACATGGCACGCAAATCAACCAAAGAAAAAGTACCCGCTGGCCCAGTAATGGACGAAGGCAAGAAGGCCGTCCTCGATAAAGCTGTAGGCGACATTCTCAAACGCTACGGCGACGGCTCCATCATGCGTCTCGGCGAAGCGCACACCATGCAGACCGAGACCATCCCGACCGGATCGCTCTCGCTCGACATCGCCCTCGGTGTCGGCGGCGTTCCGCGCGGCCGTATCACCGAAATCTACGGACCTGAATCCTCCGGCAAGACCACCCTCTGTCAGCACATCGTGGCCGAAGTGCAGAAGATGGGCGGCACCGCCGCATACATCGACATGGAGCACGCCCTCGACCCCACCTACGCGGCCAAATGCGGCGTGGACATTGACAACCTGCTCGTCTCGCAACCCGATACCGGCGAACAGGCCCTTGAGATCGTGGAAACCCTCGTTCGTTCCGGCGGCGTAGACCTCGTAGTGGTCGACTCCGTCGCCGCCCTCGTTCCGCGCTCCGAGATCGAAGGCGACATGGGCGACGCGACCATGGGCGTGCAGGCCCGCTTGATGTCCCAAGCGCTGCGCAAACTCTCCGGCGCCATCAACCAAACCAAGACCACCGTCATCTTTACCAACCAACTGCGCCAAAAGATCGGCGTGATGTTCGGCAACCCCGAAACCACCACGGGCGGCAACGCGCTCAAATTCTACGCGTCGCTGCGCCTCGACGTGCGCCGCATCCAGTCCATCAAGGTCGGCGATGAAGTCATTGGCAACCGCACCCGCGTCAAGGTGGTCAAGAACAAGGTCGCGCCGCCGTTCCGCACCGCCGAGTTCGACATCATGTTCAACGAAGGCATCTCCAAAGTCGGCGACCTGCTCGACCTCGCCACCCAGCTCGAGATCGTCTCCAAACGCGGCGCCTTCTTCACCTACGGCGACGTACGCGTCGGTCAGGGCCGCGAGAACGCGAAAGATTTCCTGCGCCAAAACACCGACCTCGCCGGTGAGATCGAAACCGTCATTCGCCAGAAAGCCCTCGGCGGCGAACTCGTCCTGCCCATTGACATGGGCGGCGACGGCGATGGCGGCGGCAACGAAGAAGAAGCGTAACAAACGGAGTCCAACGTCTCCAGACGTTGGTTGAACCACACAATGAACGCGGACCGACTCTCCCTCAGACTCGCCTCCGCGTTCATTTTAATTTTACTGCTGACCTCTGCCTGTGGACCGGCGGCGACTCCCACACCCTTCCGCCCGCCAACTGAATCCATCGCACCAACGTCGCCTCTTCCCACGCCCCAGGCGGGCCCAACCTTTGCAAGCATTTTCCCCACCGCAACATTTCCGCCCGCCCTGCCCACCGCGACACCGCCCTGCACCGACGACCTAACCTTCCTCTCCGATCTCACCTACCCCGATGGCACCGTCGTCCTGCCCGGAGTGACCATGGACAAGCAGTGGCTCATCCAAAACACCGGCACCTGCGACTGGGACGCGCGCTACACCCTCCAATTCGTCGGCGGCGAACAGCTTGGCGCACCCGAGGTTATTCCGCTCTACCCGGCCCGCGCGGGCGCGCGCATCACGTTGAGCATCCAATTCACCGCCCCCTCCTTCGCCGGGACGTACGAGTCACAATGGCAGGCGATTGGTCCCAACGGAGATACTTTCGGTGATGCGGTTTTTCTTTTGATCACAGTAGCGCAATGACAACTCGCCAGGCATTCCGGGGGTAATTACCCTACTCTATTCAGCCACGATCAAATTTCAATTAGAACATGAGGTTACACACAATGAAGTCACGCAAGCACATTGCTTTTATTTCCTCCCTGATGGCACTGTGGGTCATCTCCTGCGTCACGTTATTTCCCAACACCGCAAAACAGGTGACGGACGCTCCCACAATCGCCGCAACAGATACTGAAACAACCGTCCCGGTTGCGGGGGTTGACGGGCAGATCGCCTTTGTCCAGGATGGGATGATCTACGTCATCAACACAGACGGGACGGGAAAGCAAAGCCTGGCGAGCGGCACATCACCGACCTGGTCACCGGACGGCACACAAATCGCCTACCTGGCCGACGTGGACGGGGACCTGGAATATGACATTTACCTGATGAACGCAGACGGGACAAATCAACGGCCGATCTCGCTCAATCATCCGGAATACGACACTCCTAAAGACCTGAATTGGCAAGCCAATGGGAACATGATCGTATTCGCCGCCTACTCAGGAACAGACAAAACGGAATGGGATGTTGAGATCTTTTCCATGGATGTGAACACCGCGGTCGTTCGGCAAATCACCCGCAACCGTCCGGATGATTGGTCTCCTGCCTGGTCGCCAGACGGGAATCAAATTGCCTATGCTTCCTCGGATTTTGACGCAACCATAAACGATTACAACGGAAGCATTTACGTTATGAACACGGATGGCAATGGCGCAAACGCGTTCACATCTTCGGGCGTGGACACGGGGCCCGCTTTCTCGCCGGACGGAAAACTGATCGCGTTTACCTCCGCAAGGCTGGACAGCAACGGGCGCGGCACAGGATTCAAGGTCTTCATCATGAACGCCGATGGCTCTGGGGAGAGGCTTTTAATTGATCAACAAGCTGCTTCTTACTCCAAACTCACATGGTCGTCGGATGGACAATGGCTCGCCTTCACAGGCGGAAGCGCGCAAATCTTCCTCATCCGCGTGGATGGCACGGGACTGACCTTACTGACCGATGGGACCGAGCCCACCTGGCGGCCATAAACACAGTCGTGACGTTCACTAAAACGAAAGGAGGTCCCATGCCCCCAAACGAATCTTTCCCCATCGTTTTCGAGAAACTCAAGGCGATCCTCAAGCCACACGCCAAAACGCTGACCGTCACAGTTGACACCGCTGAGACCTATTCGCTTGACGGCCCATATAGCGAAAAATGGAAACGCGATCTGTTCTTCGGTTCGGTGCAGATCAAAAA
>CAYNQA010000353.1:0-3184 GCA_964399225.1 uncultured Anaerolineaceae bacterium | reverse complement strand
GTATGGCGCGGTGCTGGGAGTTACAAATCTCGTCCGTGTGTTCTCCATCAAACGCGCCGAATCCACCTGTAAAGCCGATGGCGCCTGCTCGATCATGTGCCCGATGAACATCCCCGTGGACACGAAGAAGACCGTCCGTGACCATCAGTGCATCTCGTGCCTCGAGTGCACATCCGAGGCCATCTGCCCCGTTGCGCGGACCGTGGTCTTCACCAGTGGAGGTGTGAAATGACGCTTTCATCCAAACCCCTTGCTGTGATCGTACTCGTGCTGATGTTTGGCGGGATCCTATTTTCTTCTGCCATGGGTTGGTGGGCCACCGAGTCCACGAAAGAACCGGTCACATTCTCAGAAGGTGAGTTCGCTGGCATGTCCAACCCGGCCGACATCCGCGGCTCATACACCTTCGGCGACATTGCCAACTCCTTCGCCGTAACCCCGGACGTGTTGGCCCAGGCCTTCGGTGTGGTCAGCGACGACGCGGCCGCTTTCCCCGTCAAGGACCTGGAAGCGATCTACCTCGAGAGCGGGTACGAGATCGGCACAGCCTCCGTCCGCATGTTCGTGGCGTTCTACAGCGGCCTGCCCTACGACCTCAGCGCCGAAGAGACCTTCCTGCCGCGCGCCGCAGCCGACATCCTGCTGGTAAAGGGCAGCCTTACCGCCGAGCAAGCCGCATACCTCGAAACGCACACTGTGGATGTGACTCTGCCGCAGGCCGAAACTGTCCCGGCAGAAACAGAGGCCGCTCCCGAAGAAACGGATTACACCGTGAAAGGCAAGACCACCTTTGGCGAACTACTTGCTTGGGGTGTGCCGCAAGATTTGATCGAGCAACTCATCGGCGCGAGCATCCCCGACCCGGCCATGACCGTGAAAGATTACGCCTCCGCCAACGGCCTGGACTTTGAAACCCTCAAGACCGCCCTGCAAGCTGAAGTGGATAAGCTCCATCCGTAACGGATCAGCAAATCAAAAAGACGACTCGTGATCGAGTCGTCTTTTTGATTCATTGCAAAATTCGCAGTTGCAACCTACCATCCCTCGGCCAGGCGCGCCGCATGTTTCTCAGGCAGGCCCAACTTTCTAATGCGCTCCTGCACCGCGGGGATATCGTAATGAATGCGGCGTGGTTCCCAGATGCGTGTCTCGCTGTCGTAAATAGCATAGGCGGAGCGGGGATCGCGGTCGCGGGGCTGGCCCACTGAACCGGGGTTAAAGATCGTACGCGGCTTCATCTCGAACGGTTCATCCGAACGGAGCGAGCCTAGCACCACACGGTCGGTCTTGGGATCGAGATGGAACATGGATTGCAGATGGGAATGTCCCACGAAACAGAAGGGCGTATCGAAGTAGTCGAAGTTCAGCCGCGCCGACAATGAGTTGATAATGTATTCCCAGACCGGGTCACGCGGACTGCCATGCGCCATGGTCGCATCGCCGCGCACCTGGACGGTATCGGGCAGCGATTTCAAGAAGTCTGCATTGTCAGCATACAGTGCTTTGATCTGGAACTCCAAAGACTTGCGGGCATCGCCATTGAACGCCGAGAGCGGCATGCGTCCCAGTGCGGCAACATCGTGGTTGCCGAGCAGACACGTCAGGTTGGGAATATCGCGCACGCGCTCCACGCACAGGTTCGGGTCCGGGCCGTAGCCGACAATATCACCAAGACACCAGGTCTCATCCACGTCACCGGCATCTTTAAGCACAGCCTGCAGTGCATCGTAATTCGCATGAATATCTGAGATCACAAGGATACGCATTATTTCTCCAGCAAAGTTGCCACACGTGCGGTGATGGCTTCCGCCACATCGGTCTTGCTCATCAGCGGCAAAGTCTCCTGCTTTCCATCGGCAAACAATAACGTGACACGATTGGTCTCGACGCCGAACCCCGCATCGGATGCGGAGATGTCATTGGCGGCGATCAGGTCCAAGCCTTTGGATTTCAATTTTTCGGAGGCATTCGCCAGCAGGTCGCGACTCTCCGCCGCAAAGCCGACGGTAACCCCGGGCCGCTTCTTCTCCGCCTTCTGAGCGGATACCGCGGCCAGGACATCTTCCGTCGCTTCGAGCTTGACCTCGGGAATACCGTCGCGTTTCTTTAATTTATTAGTTGCAGTTTCTACGGGCCGGAAGTCGGCGATGGCAGCGGCCATGATGAGCACATCCGCCTCGGATGCTTCCTTCAGCACGGCATCCAGCATCTGCCTGGCGGTTTCAACTTTAATAACATGCGCGCCAATGGGCGGAGTCAGAGACGTGGGCGTGGTGATCAATGTTACCTGCGCACCCGCGTCGAGGGCGGCCTGGGCGAGGGCATAGCCCTGCTTGCCCGAGGAACGATTGGTCAGCACGCGGACCGGGTCGAGCGGCTCCTGCGTCCCACCGGCGGAGATGACGACCGATCTGCCGGCAAGCAGGCCGGAGCGTCCAAGCACGAGGCGCAGGTGGCCGAGGATCTCGGCCGGCTCCACCATGCGTCCGCGTCCGGTCAAGCCGGAGGCGAGGTGTCCCTCGGCGGGACCGATGATCGTTGCCCCGCGTTCGATCAGCGTGGCAAGGTTGGCTTGCGTGGCGGGCGCGTCGAACATCCCGCCGTCCATGGCTGGGGCAAGCACGAGCGGCGCGCGGTTGGCGAGCGCAGTGATGGAAAGCAAATTATCCGCGAGGCCGTGTGCGAGTTTGGCGAGGGTGTTGGCCGTGCAAGGCGCGATGACAAGAGCATCGGCGGTATGCGCGAGGCCGACGTGCAATACATGCGCCTCCCCGCCCCACAGGTCCGAGTCGGTGTAGGCGCGGCGGCCGGTCACGGATTGGAAGGTGAGCGGCGTGACGAATTTCTCCGCGCCGGAGGTGAGAATCACATCCACCTGCGCGCCCGCCTGGGCGAGTTTGGATGCCAAATCCGCGGCTTTGTAGGCCGCGATGGAACCGGTGACACCGAGCAGGATGTGTTTGCCAGTGAAGATGGGCATGCCTTGATTATACTGCCAGAGAAGAATAGGACGCGGTCGAGCGCGGAAAACGCGGAAACAGAAGAAATCTCCGCGTCAATCCGTGTTCATCCGTGTTTTCCACGTACCAATGATTTTTAAATCATGCGTGAAATACAACTTCGTAGCTTCTCATCTCATCCCCATCATAGACAAACTTGGCCGAGAAGAATTTCCCCTCGCGGA
>CAYNQA010000352.1:0-3238 GCA_964399225.1 uncultured Anaerolineaceae bacterium | reverse complement strand
ATGAGTGAGGTCACCATCCGCGGCGTCGGCGACATCATGGTCATCGCCGGGGCGGCGCGCGCGTTGGAACGTCACGGCCCGGAATATCCGTTCGGCCCGGTCGCGGAGTTGATCCGCGCGGCGGACATCGGCTTCGGGAATCTTGAAATGCCGATCTGCTCGCATCCGGTCCAAGCGCACTTTCCCGAAGTGTGCCCGGACTTTTACTCGCCGCCGCAGACCGCCGAAGCGTTGAAGTTTGCCGGGTTCGATGTGCTCAACCTGGCGAACAATCACATCATGGACTGGGGTTGGGAGGCTCTCGAAGAGACTCTCACGCGCTCGCATGCGCTGGGGATGCAGACCATCGGCGCGGGGAAAGATTTGAGCGCGGCGCGTGTGCCCGCCATCATAGACGTGAACGGCACCCGGGTGGGCTTCCTCGGCTACGGCGTGCGCGGATTGTGGAACGCCAGCGCGACCACGCCTGGCACTGCGCCGCTCGACCGCGAGATGATCCTCGAAGATGTGCGCGCCCTGCGGCCCAAGGTTGATCTGCTCGTTGTCTCGTTGCACACCGGAATACTTTCCGATTATCCGAATCCCGAAGACCGCGCTTTGGCGCATGAAGCGATTCACAACGGCGCGGACCTGATCCTCGGCCACGGCCCGCATGTGATTCAAGGAATCGAAATGGTAGAGGGCAAGGCCATTTACTACAGTCTCGGCAATTTCATGATCGATCTCGCCTCGGGCAACGTGGAAAACAAGGTCGCATTGAAGGAGCATCTCGAAACCTTCATCGCCGATGCCACCCTCCGCGTGGATGGAAATGTGGACGCGCGCATCCTTCCCGTTTTGATTACACATGAATTTCAAGCCGTGCCATTAGAAGGTGACACGGGTGCACATATTCAAGCCAAAGTGAAGCAACTCTCGGAGAATCTCTCGCGCATGAAAGGGCTGGCATTGTGGGAACATGCGGGCGCGCGAAATGTGGAACATGAATTGCGCGTGCTCGCTTTTCAAGGCTCGCAGGTCAGCATGAAACTGGTCTTGCAACGCCTGACCAAGATCCGCTGGCGGCACGTGCGTTTGTTGATCGGGTATCTCGTGAGCAAGGTTCGGCATCTCTTCCACCCAAAGCACAACGAGATGCCGATTCAGGGACGGTGACATGAGCGAAGCCGCCCATCTCTCTTCGCAAGCCATGCGGCGCTGGGAAAGCCAGTCGCTGGCGAAACGACTCTACAATGCCTCGCCGTGGTATGTGCAGAACGCCTTCGTCAGCGCGTACGGATTGGTGCTGATGCGCCGGCTCACCAGCCCCGCCGTGAAGAGACTGCTTGCGTATTACCTGAAAACACAATGGCTGACACCCGAAGACATGCTTGAACTGCAAGCGCAAAAACTGCGAGCATTGATTGAGCACGCCTATCAGAACGTGCCGTACTACCGTCAGGTCTTCGACAAACTGCACCTGAAGCCCGATGATATCCGTGTGCCTGATGACCTGCAAAAACTGCCCCTGCTCGGCAAGCAGGAGATCCGCCAGAATCCCGATGCGTTCTTCGCCCGCAACGTGGACCGCAGGAAACTGAATGCAATGGCAACCAGCGGCACGACCGGCTCGCCCATCACCGTCTACGTCACCAGTCACGATGCCGCCAGTGAGCGCGCCCTGAATTTGCGCATGCGCCACTGGGGCGGCTGGCATCCCAACGACAAACGCGCCACACTCTCAGGATACTCGGTCGTGCCGCAGGGGCCGCAGAACCTCCCGCTCTGGCGCTACGACCTGCCCGAGCGACGCCTGTTCCTCTCGCCGTATCACATGACCAACGAGAACATGGGCGCATACATCGAGGCCCTGCGCAAATTCCAACCGCAAGTCATCGAAAGCTATCCTTCGTATCTATCCTTCCTCGCGTTACACCTCGAACGCGCGGACGAGAGCCTGCGTGTGCAGGCGGTCTTCACCTCCTCCGAAACGCTTTTCCCGCACCAGCGCGAGATCATCGAGGAACGTTTCCGCACGCGCATCTTCGACTGGTACGGCCTCACCGAACGCGCCGCCTCCGCCGCCCAATGCGAACTCGGCGACGGCTACCACGTCAACGCCGAGAAGACCATCGTGGAGATCGTCTGCGACGATGGCTGTAATGCCCAACCCGGCGAGGTTGGCGAGATCGTCGGCACCAACCTCGAAGAATACGGCATGCCACTCATCCGCTACCGCAGCGGGGATGTGAGCGCCCTGCGCGCGGAGCCATGTCCATGCGGGCGGGGTATGCCGCTCATCGAACAGATCCAGACACGCGTGGACGACATCATCACCACGACAGACGGACGCCTGATCAACCCCGCGCCGCTGGCCGGATTATTCCGCACCACAAGCATCGAGCGCGGACGCATCATCCAGGAGGAGCCGAACCGCTTCACCGTCCAGATCGTGACGCGGGATGGATTCACTCCCGCCGACGCCTCCCCCATCGTGGACGGAATCCACCGCGTGGTCGGTTCCGACGCCTCCGTGGCGGTTGAGGTCGTGGACGCGATCCCCTGCATGGCGAACGGGAAGTATCCCTTCGTGGTTTCGAAACTGCGCAACAAGCCCCAACCCGAGCGTGTGGAGTTGCCATTATGAGCACAGCTGTCCTGCCCAACTTCCTGATCATCGGCGCACACAAGTGCGGCACCACATCGCTGTATGAATATCTGCGCCAGCATCCGCAGGTGTTCATGCCGCAGCTCAAAGAGCCGTCGTTCTTCACCTTCGAAGGCCAGCGGCTGGATGCCTTTCCCGCCATCAAACGCAACGTAGTGCGGCGCTTCGAAGATTATGTGGCACTCTTCCGCGAAGCGGTCGGATACTTCGCAGTCGGAGAAGCCTCGCCCATGTACTTCAAGTGTTCGCACTCGGCGGCACGTATCCAGCGTCGCCTGCCGGGCGTGCGCTTGATCCTGATCCTGCGCGACCCGGTCGAACGCGCCTACTCCCACTTCCAGATGGAAAAACGTAACGGCACTGTGCGCGGAAATTTCGCCGAGGCCATGCGCGAATACGAACTCCTGCCGGATGGCATCCGCTACCAGCGTTACATCCACGATGGAAAATATTTCACCCTGCTCCAACCCTACGCGGAACTGTTTGGTATGCAGAACATCCTCGTGCTGCTTTTCGACCAGCTGCGCAAAGATGCGGGCGGGCTGATGCGAAATGTGTATCAATTCCTCGGCATCGACTCCAACTTCACGC
>CAYNQA010000351.1:0-3248 GCA_964399225.1 uncultured Anaerolineaceae bacterium | reverse complement strand
GTGTCTACGTGTGTACGTTTTTACGAGCCGCGTCTCTCTTTGCAATGAACACTTCCAACGGCGATTTGCGCTCCGCCGCCAAACCTAGATCCTTCAACTCGCTTTCATCCTTCGCGGCGATGTGACGGACGATGTGCTTGTACGAGATCATCGCCGCTGGATAAATGATGCCTGCCGAGTTGTGGTTCATATAAGCTACGCGGACGCCTTTATCTTTCATCATCTGCGCCGCGACGGTGAGAGGAATATCGGAGGGCAACTCAGTCACGCCTTCGCGCATCACCTCTTCGGCGGTCAACTCACGGAGCCTGTCGCGTCCGTAGGCTCGCACCAATTCTTCGTGACCGACAACGCCCACGCCTTCGCCTTCACTCCCGAGCACAACCATTTCTTCCACATTGTTGTCGATCAGAAAGCGGGCGATATCCACAACGGGCGAGTCGATCTTGCAGGTAGGGACTCCGATGGTCATCAAGTCGCGGACAAGTTTGGTGTCGGTCATCGGCGCTCAGAATTAAATGTTGAGGAAAATTCCAATGACGTAGGGCAGTAGAACAAGCAATGCCAGCAGTGGATGTCCGCGGCGGGCTGAGTTGCGACTGTCCCAGCTAAAGAGGTAGACCGAGAGTCCGAATGCGAGGAGTCCGCTAAAGGTCAAAGAGAGAACCGAACCCCATGCGGAGAACGCGGCTTCTTTGCCCATCGCCAGTCCATTGAAGGCATTCATCGCTTGGGTGGCGGGAAGGAGTTGTGCGAATTTCCCTGCGACTTCGGGCAACATGCTGTAGGGGAGCATCAGTCCGCCCAACAGCATGGATGGGACGAAGATCAGTTGCGACCACAACACGGTCATGCGTGAACTGGGGGAGATCACGCCGATCAGTACGCTCAACCCCGCGCAGGCAAAGGCCATGGCCAAGAAGATCAGGATGAAGTTGAGCCAGTTCGACGGTGTCGGCGCGTCGAAGAGGAACGGCGCGGTGACGGCGATGATCGCGGCTACGATGACGAGATGCAAAATGGTTGTGATGGCGGGGATGACCAGGATCGAAATGGACGGGATACCGTTGATCTTGTAACTTCGGAAGATGCCGTGTTCGCGCGCGTTGACGAGCGGGTCGGGGATGCCGAGCAGGGTGGCGGCCAGGATACCGAACACAACCATGGCGGGGATGATGTCTTCGCGGAAGAGCGGATTGATCTCGGCCATGACAAACCCCATCATCAAATAGAAGCCGAGCGGGAAAAGGTAATTCATCAAAAGCAATTGCTTGTTGCGGATGCCCGTGCGAAACTCGAATGTGAAGTGATGCAGGAAGGCGTTCATTGGACGCCTCCGTTATTTGTAATTTCAAGGAAGCGGTCTTCAAGCGACGGGCGCTCCACGCGCAGGTCTATCAGCGTATCCTTGTGCGACTCGATGTGTGCGATGATGGCGGAGACCGTTGGCCCAATATCGGAACTGAAGTAGATGTTGTATTCGTCTTTGACTGTGTGCTGGCGAACCGCGGGGAATGCGATGCCCGGCGCGGAGAGAGTCGAGTCTTGCGTTCGCACCGAAATTTTGGTGAGGCCTTCGCCTGTGGCGGTGATCTCCAGCGGCGTGCCGATGCTGACGATTTTCCCTTTCAGCAGGATCGCCACTCGATCGGACATTTCCTCTGCCTCAGCCATATCGTGCGTGGCAAGGATGATGGTCGTGCCAGCGGATTGCAACTCGCGCATCATGTCGTGCAACTCGACGCGGGTCGCCACATCCAACCCCGCGGTGGGTTCGTCCAAAAAGAGCGCTTGCGGGCGATGCGCGACGGCGAGCGCGAGCGCAAGGCGGCGTTGCTGGCCGGTGGAAAGTTCGTAGAATTGCGCTTTTCGTTTTTCTGCCAGCCCCATCCGTTCGAGCAGATCGAAGCGGGGCGGCGCTTCGTGATAGGCGCAGAAGAATTTCATCGCTTCATCGGGCGTGATGCTCTCGGGCAGTCCCGCCGATTGCAACTGGACGCCGATCACGTTTCGCAGTTTGCGCGCATCGCTGACGGAGTCTATGCCAGCCACGCGCAATGTGCCGCCGCTGGGAGCGCGCAGCCCTTCGAGACATTCCAACGTGCTGGTCTTACCCGCGCCGTTGGGACCGAGCAGACCAAAGATTTCGCCCTGTTTCACCACAAAACTAATATTGTCCACGGCAAGATAATCGCCGTAGGCTTTGCGGAAGTTTTGGACTTCGATCATAGCGTTGGTCATTGGTTATGGCAATTCTTGAATGCCTCTAAACAAAACACGTACACAAGGAAACAACATTCTCGTGTCCACTTGTGTACGTGTTTACATGTGTACCTTTTACCGCTTTCCTAGAACATCGGCTCCATCGCCATGGCTGGATGATTGTGCGCCTCAAGGAAGGCGAGCAATTCATCCACGGTGGTCGCGACGCTGGCGTCCGCGATGCGGCTCATCAGGTCGGGGTCGCCTTCGCGTTCGCAGACGGCTTTGAACTCGTCTTGCATGGACTCTTTCAGCACCGAAGACATCCATACCACGCGTTTGAAGCCACCATCGGAGGAGATGAACTTGGGGCTGATCAGGTAGAACTTGCCCACGCCCATCACGCCTGGAGTCTGCAGGCCTCCGCCCGCGATGCCCGCGAGAGTGGAGAAGGTCATGCCCGCGGGGGTCATGGCAGTGTCTTCGCGGCTGACGACCATCACGCCGTTAGCTTCGGGGATGAGCATCACGATGCACTCGAAGCATCCGCAAGCCGTCATCGGGTTCTCCATGATGGAGTACATCGAGACTTCCTGAACGACTCCATGCGAACCCATGGCCGCATACTCGTTCGTGCCACTCCAATAGCCCTTGCGGTCATCGAGTAGTTTGCCGAGTTTGATGGGTTGATTCGGGCCAGTCGGATTGATGCTGAACGAGGCTTTGCAGTCCAGCCAGTTATACGCGCCGCACAGACCGAGCCGTTCGGGCGAGACCACGCAGACGTGGTTCGGCGCGAACGATTGGCACAACGTGCAGGAATAGAACTCTTCCACTTTGTTGTCGGTCAGGTCGGCGAGACGTTTGTTGCGGAAGTCGTACGAGGCGCGGGCTTTGTCCAACCATTCTGCAACCAGGGCTGGTTCTGTCACCACGGTGACTTGCACCTTGTCCACGATCGCGCCGAAGTCTTCATGGAAGCGGGCGTGCAGGATCTTGCCGAAGTGTTCGAGATTGAAGCCTTTGTCGGCGGCCATGTTCGAAAC
>CAYNQA010000350.1:0-3272 GCA_964399225.1 uncultured Anaerolineaceae bacterium | reverse complement strand
CGGATTTTGCTTCAGAATAAAAAAAAGAGCGCTGTAACGGCGCTCTTTGGTGTGAAAACTACGTGAAAAACTAAGCACCCTGCAGTTTGACCCGTTGCGACTGAAGTGCCAAAAGATCCACTTGAGTGCGATTGAACAGCATGCCGGGGGTCTCTACACGCAAGTTTGGGATCAAAATGGCAGACAGGGTGGCATCGAAAATGGGCACAAAGTCGCGCGAGCCCTCCGACATCAGGGCTGAAAAGTCGAAACGGCTGCCGGCCAGCTCGAGCTTGCCGTCAATCTCGTAGACCTGGGTGGTCAGCCGCACCGGATACTCAGAAACCGACCCATAACCGCCGCGCACGATCATCTGCGGGCCAAGGTCTTCTCGGCGGGCCAGCGCCACAGCAAACACCTGCCGTTTCATCATGCGCACCACTTCAAAGTGGTCCACCAATTTGGTAGGCATGTGGATGCGCGCCAGGCGGGCATCATGCACTTCCATGTAGGAATGCGTGGGATCGTTCATCATGCCCATGACACCATTGGTGGTGACCATCACCTTGCCCACCACACGGTAACTGCTGGTCAGGATGTCGGCGGGGAGAAAACGATGAGTGCGTGGCGAAGTGTCCATGGGTGAAATTTCCTCGGCGTACGGGGACGGCGGAAATGCTCAGGAGTGGTCGGGGCTGGGGCGAGGGCCGGCAGGCCGGGGTCGGGTGCGATGCGAAAGGCGTTTCCGCGTAGAGGCACGTCCCGTTTCGGGATTGAGTATCATCTTCAGCCAGGCTTCGGCCTTCTCGTCATATTCACGGCGCCCGCACACATCGCAGATCCATGCGGGGAAACTCGGCACGGTCACCAGTTCTTCATTTAACCAGGTAAAGTAGGTGATGAAGCGCAAATGCATCAAGCCCGATGCGCATTCGGAACACGGCGACGGCTGGGGCGGCGCCTTGAGATTGGGTTCTGTTTTTGCTTCCATATGATGGGCGTATTATACCCATTTGGACGCCGACCGGGCTTGCAATTCTGTGGATGAATTCCCGCTTCGCCCAAACGGGAAAGCGGGCGCCACATCGCCGGCCAGACAGCCTGCAAACAACCCAACGCGCCCGCGTGGAAGGGAACGATGTCACTTGTATTTGAGATTTGTGCGTGCTACAGTAAGAATAACGACCCAACCAACGAAAGGAGTCAACATGTACAAACGAATCCTTGTGCCATTGGATGGTTCAGAACTGGCAGAAAAGGTACTGCCGCACGCTCAGGCGCTGGCGAAATCGGAGGGCGCTGAGCTGGTCCTCTTGCGGGTGCCCCTGCCCCCCAGCCCCGAGTTCTTCTCGCGCAATCCCGGGCTGGCGACCACCATCATCCAGGAGACCGAGATCGAGACCGAGAACTACCTGAAGAAGGAAGTGGCCGAAGTGGAGAAACAGGGCACGAAGGTTGTGAGCCTGATCCGTGAGGGACCGGTGCCCGAGACCATCCTGCAGGCCGCGGACGAGATCCACGCAGACCTGATCGCCATGTCCACACACGGGCGGACCGGGCTGACCCGCATGCTGGTCGGCAGTGTGGCCGATAAAGTGGTGCACATGGCGCACATCCCGGTCATGCTCATCCATCCGAACTAGGGTGTGCATGCAAATTCGATCGTGCGTGTCATTGCGAGGGCCTTAGCCCGAAGCAATCCCCTACTAACAAGTGGAGATTGCTTCGTCGTCGCTCCGCTCCTCCTCGCAATGACAGTAAACAATATTTTGCATGCAGGCCCTAGCAAAAAAAGCTCCCCGAGGTCAGATGACTTCGGGGAGCTCGTTTCGGGGCTTCACTCTGCGCGCGAGGCCCAGGCGTCTATTTCCACTTTGAGATTGGGCGCAGCCAGGCGCGTCACATAGACCAGCGTACTGCATGGTTGATGACCCTGCAGTTTTGCCGCGACCAGTTCGCGGCGTTTTGTTGTATCGATATCGCCGACAAGGTAATACGTCAACTTCACGATGTCGCGCACATCCATGCCAGCAGACTCGAGGTTGCGGAAGATATTCTCGAGCGCGAGATCGATCTGCTCGATGGGATCATCGGGAACCGAGCCGTCGAGCTTCATACCAACCTGCCCGGAGAGGATGAGCATGCGCTCCCCGCGAACTTCGGCCTGATGCGAATACCCGCCCAACGGCTTGTGGATGGTTACGGGATTGCGAAATTCCTTCATGCCTATTTTTCTTTTTTATCGTCGTGCGCCATCATATCCACGGCGACGGCAATGGCAAGGATCAGGATGTCGTTCTGGCCATCCTCCACATCCACGCCGTAGGTGTCGGTCAGGCGGAACCACTTCTTCGAAACCTGGGCAACCTGCTGTCGTCCCTGTTTCACCGTGTATTCGTGGTCGAGGATATTGCCCTGCACGACCAGATCTTCGCCATCCTTCACCTTCACGTTCCACTTGTCGCGCAGCGGGGCGATGAGCGCCTTCTTGATGACGGCAATGTCTTTGCCGGAGGAATCTTCCACCACCATCGTATCCTTGATGGTCAGCAGGCGCTCCTTGATCTGACACAAGGCGTTGCCATTCATGTCTTCGAATACAAGCGTCTTGCGGATGCGCAGAATCTTGCCATCCACTTTAAAGACGCGTTTCCCTTCGCTGTTTTCGATCCAGAAATCATCGCCGATGGAGATAAGGTGTTGTCGGATTTTGTAACGGGTGGACATGGCATCTTCCTTTGGAGAATTGGGGTTTTGAGCAGTATACCCGATATACGCCGGACGAAAGGAAAAGGTGCCGGTCCGCGGGAGTATTGCCTGCGCCTCTCAATAAATAACAGCCCCCAGGTGATTCCTGAGGGCTGTGCAGTGCGTAGGATCAAAATAAACCGATCAGCGAAAGGATCTTTTTATACAGCACCCACTGCGGACGAACAGACGGCTTGGGCGTCGAAGAAACAATTTTACGACTGCCAGCGCCCGGCAGGTGAACGAACAGGTATTCAAACTGGCGCATGCGATGAGTGCCAAAGTGATCCGCCAATGAAACCCCAAACTGGATCTTGCCGGAGGGCAGCCGGTTCTGGTACGTGATCTGTTCGATCGGCAAGGCAAAGCCCTCGAAGCCATCCGGGTAGACTTTGAGGTTCAGGCGGCCGTCCGCGGGGATATGGAATTTTTGGTCTGCCAGGAAGCCAGCGCCGTTGATGGAAAGGTCAAGCATCTGCACCGGAATCCCAGAGACGAAGGCGGGGTCGCCATGGATACTTCCCGGAGCGTCGATCTGGAAACGA
>CAYNQA010000349.1:0-3278 GCA_964399225.1 uncultured Anaerolineaceae bacterium | reverse complement strand
ATGTTCAACATTCACCCGATCTTCCGCTATTTCTCCATCGAGCCGCCCAAATTCATCACGCGCTACATCCGCCGCACCGCCAAGGGCACGGAAACATTCACCCCGATCTTCCTCGGTTTGCTCACCGTCTTAATCCCTTGTGGAGTAACGCAAGCCATGATGGTCACAGCTCTCGGCACCGGAAGCATTCTCATGGGTGCGGCGCTCATGTTCGCGTTTACGCTCGGTACCAGCCCGGTCTTCTTTGTCCTTGCCTGGCTTACGACCGAGCTGGGCGCAAAGCTCGAGAAGTTTTTCATGCGATTTGTAGCCGCCGTGGTACTGATCTTCGGTATCGTGACCCTCGACAGCGGACTCAATCTGATCGGCTCCCCCTTCTCGCTTCAAAACATGACCCGCAGTTGGTTCAGCTCGCCAGCTGCTTCTGCCTCCGCCGCCGACTCTTTAGATAGCGACGGTTCACTGACTATCAACGTGGAGAACGAAGGCTACTTCCCGGGAACGCTACACGCCGCGGCGAATACAGCCTTCACCCTCAACCTCGTCACCAACGAGACCTACTCCTGCGCTCGCGATTTTGTCATCCGGGACCTGAACTTCTATCAGTTGCTGCCTGCCAGCGGAAACGTGCAAGTGAATATTCCACCTCAGCCTGCCGGTACGCGCCTTTCGTTCACCTGCTCGATGGGAATGTATACCGGCGTAATAGTATTTGAATAGACGACAAGCCTTCGTCGGCACCTAAGGAAACATCATGATCAAACAAACTTTCCGTGTTGAAGATATGTCCTGCACGAATTGCGCCATGAAACTCGAAAGCCTTGAAGATTCGCTCGATGGCGTCAAAGAGATCAACGCCAGCTACCATAAACTGACCATGGTCATCGAATACGATGAAACCAGGCTCACACCCGAGCAGATCGTGGAAGCGGTCAAACGCAAGGGCTACACCGCTGTCCCTGCGTGAGAAGCGAACTCCCCGTCACGACGGGGAGTTTTTTATTCATCCAGCATATCCAGCAGGTGACCGAAGTCCTGCATCAGCCATTCGAACGTGGGCGGATGCGGCGGCTGGTGGTAGGGATGCGTAAAGCGTTGGATCGTCAAATTTGGAAACATCTCACGCACGCGCTGTTCGGTCAGATCGTATTGAAGCATGTCGTCGTTGACCGACATGCCGAAGTAGCAGGGGATGTCGAACTGTCCGCGCGCGGGATGATATTCCTGTGTGAAAATTTCCTCCACCGTGTGGGCGAACACATCCAGCGTGGGAATGGGGATGTTGAGCGCATTCTTGCTTTTCATAATGCTCGGTTTGACGCGCGTGAATTTACTCAACACAAAGATCAGGGTATCTTCAAGCGCGGGTGTTGTCATAAGACGATACGCCCCGCGTTGCACGTGCGTGCTTTGCAGCATGCGTGCCCCATTCCGCAGCAGGAACTGATGGATCGCTGAGAACCGCAGTGCGCGTTTGCTGACACAGGGCGAGAGCAATATGAATTTATCGATTCGTTCTTGCAGGTACTCGAGCGTGCGCAGCGCCAGCAATCCGCCGAACGAAAAGCCCATCAAGCTGAATCGTTCATAGCCAAGTGTATCGGCCAGGGCCTCCACAGTCGGCGGGACAAGCTGGCTGTGGAATTGTGTGGGGTAGGGTGTCGAGCCGCCGTGTCCGGGCAGCTCGAAAAAATGCGCCGTGAATTTTTGCCCCATGAATTGGGTCAGCGGCAGCCACTGGCGGATGAGCGAGACCGTGGCTGGGACGATGATCAACGGCGGACCGTCGCCGCAGCGGACAGTATGCAGGCGCGTCCCGGGCAGGTTGAAGTCTTCGAATGTGGCAGGCGGGGGCGTGGTCATTACCGTTCATCCCTTTCGGTGCGGGCTGCGTTCTTTCGGGTATACTCGCTCTCCATGAGCGAACCTCTCAAGCGTTATTTTACCCCCCGCGAAGCCAACGACAGCCTGCCGGAACTGATCCCTCTCGCCGCCGAGATCGTGCGCATCGTTGCGGATGTGAACGCCCGCCGCCCGGAGTTATGGCCGTCCATCCGCCGCTCGGTGGGCAACGGTGGCAGCGCTGAACTCAGCCGCCTCTACGTGGACTTTGAACGCCTCGATACCCTGGTCCATCGTGTGCAGGATATGGGCGTGCAGATCAAAGACCTTGCCACCGGGTTGATGGATTTTCCCGCCATGCATCACGGACGCGAGGTCCTGCTGTGCTGGCGTCACGGCGAATCACGTGTGGAATTCTGGCACGACCTTCATTCGGGATTTGCAGGCCGCCAATCCATTGATTGGGAATAAAATAGACGAGTTCAATATTTTTATCGTCGAGGAACCATGGCTCTAGAAAAAATTGGTCGGTATGAAGTGGAAAAGGAATTAGCCCAGGGAGGCATGGGGTTGATCTTTCTGGCGCGCGATCCGTTCATCCAGCGCGAAGTGGTTGTGAAAGTATTGATGTACAGCCACATCTTTGATGAGTTCTACATGGAATTCTTCAAACGCGAAGCACAGGTCATCGCTGCACTTGAGCATTCCTGTATTGTGCCGGTCTATGATTTCGGCTGGCACGGCAAACAGCCCTACATCGTCATGCGCTACATGGCGGGTGGCACCCTGGCAGACCACCTGAAAACGCGGGAAGTGAAAATGACCGAGATCGGCCACATCTTCAAACGGGTGGGCGATGCACTTGATGCCGCCCATGTGCACAACATCATCCACCGCGACGTCAAGCCGTCGAACATCCTGTACGATTCCTCTGGTGAAGTCTTCCTCTCGGATTTTGGCATTGCCCAATCCAAACCTGTTTCGGATGGCGATGGACAATGGCTGGTCGGCACGCCGGCGTACATGAGCCCCGAGCAGGCGCAAGGATTGCCCGTCGGCCCCCGCTCGGATGTATATTCGCTGGGCGTCCTCCTTTACTTTCTGCTGACCCACCAACTGCCTTTCTCGGGTGATTCCACCACCGCCATGGTCAAGGCGCAGGTGCTTGCCCCGATCCCCGATATTCGCAGCATTGCCGCAAACGTCCCGTCTGTTTGGCAGGAAGTGGTCGGCAAGGCCATGGCCAAAGACCCCAACGACCGCTACGCCACCGCAGGTGAACTTGCCCGTGACGTCAACGAGATCGTCAGCGGCAAGTGGTATCTGCGCAAACTATAAAGGTCATCGTTCCCGTTTAAATACCCAACCCCCTCCTGTCATTGCGAGGAGCGCTAGCGACGATGCAATCCTCTATTCGTTTCCGCTAAAAAATAATT
>CAYNQA010000348.1:0-3281 GCA_964399225.1 uncultured Anaerolineaceae bacterium | reverse complement strand
GCATCGAGTCGAGCCACGCCCGTCCGATTCGGCTGGCACCAGTTCACGATGCTCCGTTCGGTGCGGGCCACGCCCGCCGCCTCGAACAACCGCGCCGCTTCCCGGACGGTCAGGGTGTGCTTCTGGTTTCTTTAGAAAACGTGGATGCCTTCCGTGAGATCTATGGCTTTGTAGCATCAGATGATGTTCTGCGCGCTTTCAGCGTTCTCCTTCAGAATGCCATGAAAGAAAACGGGAATGCAAACGATTTTATCGGGCATTTGGGTGCCTCTGATTTTGTCATGGTGGTGCCTTCGAACTCAGTTCACGCACTTCAGGAACGTGTGCGCCAAAAATTAACCCAGTCGCTAGAGAAATTCTACCCAATCAAAGATCGAGATACCGCGATCAAGCAACCCAATCATCTAACCATTAAAACGAGTGAGTTGCTTTCGGCGCGAGGTCGCTTTGTTAATGTCGACCAGTTGAAACTGGAGCTAATGCACTCCAAGCACTAGAGGCTGATTGCAGATCACGGTTGTCATACCCACCTACAATGAAGCGGAGAACTTGCCACGGCTGGTCTCCGCTCTTTTTGCGCTTCCTCTCGACATTGAAATCCTCGTAGCTGACGATAACAGCCCGGACGGAACAGGTCAAATCGCCGATCAACTTTCCGGACAATATTCAGGACGGTTTACAGTTTTCCATCGTGACGGAAAGCTCGGACTGCGAGCAGCATATCTGGATTCATTTGCGCATCTCCTCCGCACTGATGTGGATGCCATTGTCCAGATGGACGCTGACCTTTCACATGACCCGGCTGTCCTGCCAATCATGGCTGAGCGGCTGGCATATTGTGATTTGGTTCTCGGTTCGCGCTACGTGCCGGGCGGATCTGTCGATGCGAACTGGGCGCCCTGGCGGAAGAGTCTGAGTGCATTTGGTAACCAGTATGCCCGTGCCATTCTGCGAATGCCTCAGCGAGATGTGACAACGGGCTATCGTATGTGGCGGCGGGAAACCCTGCTAGGTATGCCCTTGGATCGTGTTACTGCAAATGGTTATGTTTTCCAGGTTGAGATGGCATACCTTGCTCATTGTTTGGAATACAGGATCGAAGAGGTTCCCATCTATTTCCCCGATAGGCAAAAGGGGAAATCTAAAATGACCTTGGGAATATCAACGGAGGCCGCCTTACGAGTCTGGCAGGTAGGTTGGCAGAACAGAGACCTACGGAAAAATGGAGTACGAGCGCGCCGTGCATAAGCATCAAGCTCGATACTAAAAGGGAGCATCTCATATTCGCGATGCTCCCTTTTAGTTTATGTGTTTGTGGATCCTGGACGAGATTTATACAGCTACGGGATCATTTACTTGTGCCAGCCCCGCCTCAGTGACGATGCGCGGCACGATGTCCTCCCAGCCCACTGGCATGATATGCAGGCCGTGGATGCCCTGTCCGCGGAGCGCTTTGATCTTCTCGATGATCTCGAGCGCGATCTTCACGCCTTCCTCTTGCATGGCTGTTGGGCCTCCCTTTTCAGCCTCGTCCATGCGCTTGAGCAACGTCTCAGGGACGAACACGCCAGGCACCTGCGTCATGTAATGCGCCATCTTGGCGCTCTTGAGCGGCGTGATGCCGATCATGATGTAAACCTTGTCCAGGATATTGCGCTTGGCAAGTTCGTTCAGCCAGATTTCCATGCGCTCGGGATCGTAGACGAGATTCGTCTGGAAGAACTGCGCGCCCGCGTTGACCTTCTTGTGCTCGCGGATGGCCTGGAACTTCGGGTCGCTGGCGAACGGAGCCGCGGCCGCGCCGAGGAAGAACTTGGGCGGGAATTTGATCTCGCGTCCATCGAGATAATGTCCCTCGTCGCGCATGCGGCGCAGGATCCAGATCATCTGGATGGCGTCCATGTCGTTGATGTCCATCCGTCCGCGCGGCCTGGGCGCCAGCACGGGACTATCGCCCGTCACGCACAGCACGTTTCGGACGCCCAGCGCCGTCGCACCGAGGATCTCTCCTTGCAGGCTGGCCCGTGTGCGGTCGCGCGCCGCGATCTGCATCACAGGCTCCGCGCCCTTCTGGACTGAAAGCGTGGAGCAGGCCCACGACGTCATGCGCGGCGTGGCGGAAGCGTTATCCGTATAGTTGATGGCGGTCACATATGGCTTGACGAGTTCGATATTCTCGATCAACTTCTTGGTAGACATGCTCAGCGGTGGCGCGATCTCGCAGGCCACCACGAACTCACCCGCCTTGAAGGCTTTTTCCAAGTTCGAGACGGGTTCGGTGTAACCTGGCGCGTGGTATTGATCGTCGCCCTGCCACCAATCGGGTTGGCGCACTTTGCGGAAGATCATGTCCCAGGTCTTGTAACGCTTCTCGCCCTGATCGAGCACGAGGCTCTTGAGAACCTTACCCGTACCGCTGGCTTTGACTGTTTCGGTGACATCCCTCCACGTCTCCTCGCCGACCTTCTCCCAATCGAGCGGCGGTAAGACTTCGAGCAGTTTCTCTTCGCGCCCCATCTTGAAGGAACGCTCGTAGATCTTGTACCAGATGCAGGGACGGGTCTTGTCCACGTAGCAGTGTTCGGGCGTGGATCCGCCGCAGGGACCGTTGCGGAGTCCCTTTGGGCATTCCATCGGGCAGATGAAAGCCGTCTCCTGCAAAAGACAGTTGCCGCACATGCGACAGCCGAAGAGCGGACCTTTGATAATGTACTCAAAGTCTTCCAGCAATTGCGCGCCGAGCGGTTCTTTTTTGAATGGCGAGTAGGCGGGTTGCCAGCGTCGTCCAGGGGTAAAGATGGGCATGGGGGCTCCTTTGGAGCAGAGAGTAGAGATTAGATAATTAGAGAGTAGTCAGTTCGCTCTGCAGTGGACTGCTCTCTGTTCTCTACTCTCTCCTCCCTAATTATTCAGATACGCATCCGCGTAGATCACCTTGTTCAATAAGATCTGTGTCGTCTTCCAGATGGCAGACTGTTCGGGATCGCTCATGTCGAAGTCTTCTATCTGAGGCTCTTCGCTATTGGCGGTGCGTTCAGCGATCTTGTTGTAAAGGCTTGCCAGCGGCGACGAAGTGTCCTTCGTCTCGATCCAGCGGATCACGTCGTTCTGTTTCTGGTCGAGCGGATTGGCGATCATCATCTGCAAGCCGACGCCCATCAGCATGGACAGGTACACGCGGTTGATGAGCGGGCGGTTCTCGTTCGGCACCGCGTTGGAGACATTGCTCAACCCAACCGAGATCTTCGGCGCGGGATCCCAGGCATATTGCAACATGCGGA
>CAYNQA010000347.1:0-3290 GCA_964399225.1 uncultured Anaerolineaceae bacterium | reverse complement strand
AGGTGTACAAAGGCCTCGCGCACGGCGTGACTCAGCCCATCGTCGAGGGTGAAGCGTTCCCGCGTCCAGTCGCACGAGGCGCCCAGACGGCGGATCTGATTCGTGATGATGCTGCCGTATTTTTTCTTCCACTCCCATGTGCGGCGCACGAATTCCTCGCGGCCATATTCCTCGCGGGTCTTCTCTTCGGTTCGGAGCAGCATCTTCTCCACCTGCAACTGTGTCGCGATACCGGCGTGGTCCGAGCCCGGCACCCACAGCGACGGGATGCCCTTCATGCGGTGGTAGCGGATCATCAAGTCTTCCATGCTGACGAACATGGCGTGACCGAGGTGCAGTTCGCCCGTCACGTTCGGCGGCGGGATGGAGATGACGAACGGCTTGATGGACGGGTCGAAGCCCGGCTTGTTCGGGTCGTTCGACGGCTGGAAGAATCCGCCCGCCTCCCACATCGCATAGATGCGCGGCTCGGTGGCTTTGTAGTCGTAGGCTTTGGGTAGTTCGTGTTTGGTCATTCTGGCTCCTTCGTTGTTCGATATTCGATACTCGATATTCGAATATCGAATTGTCGAATATCGTTCTTCCGAATATCGGCTCTTAAAACAAAAAACGCTCCGTCCAACAAGAGGACGAAGCGCATGCTCCGCGGTACCACCTCAGTTCATCGATTGCTCGATGCTCTCCGGCTGACGTGCTCATCAGCCTGCGCGCTAACGGGCGCTCCCGTGACGGTCTACTTGCTCGTGGCTTTCTTCGTCAATGTTCCCAGGCGACTTCAGCGGCCTTTCCCTGCGGAGACTTCCACCGTTCATCTCCTTCTCTATCAGGTCCGAGTTCGCGTACTACTCCTGGATGGCTGGGATTATACGCAGGAGGAGATGATGCGTCAAGAATCAGGTCCAGTGATGCTCTCTTCCTCTGTGCAGCCAAACAAGCTAAGAATCACGTTGATAAGCAGCAGAATCCCAACGATGATCGCAGGGCCGACGAAAGCGATCCCTTGCAAAAGCGCAGCAAAGCCTTCAGGTCCCGCAAAGATCAACAGGATGGGCGATGCGGAAAGGATTCCAAAAAAAGTCAATAAGATTCGAAAGGACCAGCTTCTTGTTTTGAATTTCCCCGTGATCAGCCAGCGGAAGAACAGCCCCCGCATGTGCGCCCACTCGGCTTGCGTCTCCACGTAGCCCAGCCCAAACCGTCCCGGCGCATTGCGGTAGCCCGGCCAGCCGACTAAAAATTTTTCCCGGTCGGTGGTCAGGTCAACGAAAACGCGTTCCTGTTTCGATGGAAATCCCTTCGACATGAAATACCCATCCTTTGGCAGCGTTGGTTATTGAGATTATACCCCTCTACCTCGAAGCCAGATCAACGGTGAAATACCCGCCATAATTGCTCTGCGCGTAATACGCGTACCCGATCCCGATCTCGGTGGCCTTCGGGTCGAGCACCGCATCCCAGTGAACGGCGTCGTTCTGCCATTGCGTCATCGCATCCTGCGGGGTGCCGATGGCAATGATCTCCACGTAGTGGCCGGGCATGTATCCCGCCGCCAGGAGCCGGTCGTAGATCCATGCGCCGTTCGAGCCGGTGTGATCGAGGAAATTATTGCAGGCCATGTCGCGGCTGTGACCTTGCGCCGCGGCCGCCAGTTGCGCGTTGACCGTCACAGCCGGGAGTTTGGCCGCGCGGCGCGCGTTATTGATCAGGTTGAGCAGTTCGTTGACAAAGCCCGCGTTCTCACTCGCGGAACAATTGGCAGGCGGGACATGCGGGATCGTCCCATTCGGGATAGCGGTCGCATCGTCACCCGACGGGGTAACGGGCGCGCCCTTGCCCACAGTGACCTTCACCCAAATGGACTTGTCCAACCCGATCGAGATCACCTTGCCGTCCGGGTCGCGCAATTCGAAGATGCCGGTGAATGCGCCGTCGCGGGCGGGAGCGGTCAGTTCCACCGAAATATCCGCATCCTCTTTCGGCGCCGTGACCGGCACGGGGATCGCATCCGGCGCGCCCATGCGTTCGCCCGCGATGAAGGCCAGTTGATACGACGGCCCCCAGGGACAGGTGCCCATGTTGCGCAGACGCCACGTCTTTGTAAAGGTTTGCCCGCCCGCCACGCGGGTCCCATCGGGGATGGTGACATCGGCCATGAAGACGGCCGCGTCGGTGCAGCCTTCGGGACGGGGCAGAGCGTTCGCAGGAGTCGGTGTCAGGCTCGGGGTGAGAGTCAGCACGGGGAGCGGAGGCAGGGTCGAGGTCACGAAATGAGGCGGCTCGGGGGTGCGAGTCTCGACGGTGAGGCATCCGGTCAGCAGGAGCAGAACGAGCAGGGCAGAAAGAGTCCGCATGGCAGGATTCTAACGGATTTGCATCAAAATCGTTCCATGACATCTTTCCCCCATGTGCGATCGTTACGACTGAAGCCGTGGATCGATCGCGGTTATTTTTCGGCCTTATCGAGGTCCTTGCCAATGTCGCGTTGGAAATTCCAGGTCAGGTAATCGAGGCTGGCAGGCAGGGACAGTTCGAGCGTGTACAGGAATTGGATCTGCACCCGCACGCTGCGCGGGCGGCACTCGAGCAGATGTCCGCCGCTGGTGCGATCGTCGGAGAGGTAATGCAGGTGGATGCCCGGCACGCTGAGCGAAGGCAGGAAGGCGGGCGTGAAGAATCCGACCAGCGTGCCGAGCGTGTTCTCGAAATTGAAGATGGGCTGGTCCCTGGTCACCTCCACGAGCGGACGGTACGTCTCCTGCTTCGGCACCGAGCGGGTTCGCACGTGGACAAATTCTCCCTCGATCCGAAAGGCGTAGAACAGGTTGGGCGAGGGCATCAACTCGGTCAGCCAGGCGAGGAACTCGGGATGGGTGAGTTCGCCCTCGCGTGTCTCTTCGCTCATGGCGTGGAAGTGGGTGACGCAGGCGAAGGGCGTCAGCACTGACTCGTCCACGGTTGCCACTGACCCGTCGCCGCCGACGCGGTAGATCTTTCCGTCCAGCATCACCATCTCGCCGTCGAGGTCGTTGAACGTGCCGAGACCGAAGTCGCCGTGCTTCTTGATCTCGCTGAGCGGGATGTTCTGCTCGTAGATTCCCTCCACCAGCGCGTTGACCGGCGCGCAGAGGTAGATGCGGTTGGATGGTTGCTGTGTCATGACGGTTTCCTGAGGTGGGATGCGCTAGTATAGCATGGAGGGGATAGGTCGAATCTCCCTGCAACTCTGGCATTTTCTTCCCCCAAAACCGCGCGGGGATAAATCCCCGGGCTATTCTTGCAAAGTCCGTTGG
>CAYNQA010000346.1:0-3315 GCA_964399225.1 uncultured Anaerolineaceae bacterium | reverse complement strand
TTCACCAAGACGGTCGGCGCATATTCGCAGGGGATCAAGGTTGATTTGGGCGCGAAAACCATGGTGTTGGTCAGCGGACAACTCGCCATGGATGCAGAAGGCGTCCCGATTGCGCCGGATGATATTGCGGCGCAGACGCGCTACATCTTCGAGAACATCAAGAAAATATTACAGGAAGCCGGGGCAGGTCTCGATGATGTCGTAAAGGCTCAGATTTTTCTAACGGATATGAACCTATTCCCGAAGGTTTCTGCGGTACGGAACGAATACTTCAAGGACATAAAACCCGTCAGCACGCTGGTGGAAATTAACCGCACGGTGCAGGATGGCTGTCACATCGAGATCGAAGTGATGGCGATCGTTGACCGCTAATTTCACAAAAAGGAAAACACAAATGTCTCAAAACAAAACAGCCATCATCACAGCCGCGGGCAAGGGCATGGGCGCCGCCATTGCAAAAGAACTGGCCGCGAACAACTACAACCTTGCGCTGATGTCGCCCTCGGGCGGCGCGGAGGAGTTGGCAAAGTCGCTTGGCATGATCGGCATGAAAGGCTCCGTCAGTGAACCTGCCGACCTGCAAGCATTGGTGAACCTGACCATGGAAAAATATGGCCGCATCGATGCCGTTGTCAATCACACCGGGCACCCGCCGAAGGGCCCGCTATTGGAGATCCCCGACGCGGACTGGCACAAAGGCATGGACATGTTGCTGCTGAACGTAGTCCGCATGGCACGCCTGGTGACCCCGATCATGGTCCAGCAGGGAGGCGGAGTGATCGTCAACATTTCCACCTATGCAGTATTCGAACCGGAAGCCCTCTTCCCGGTCTCGGGCGCGTTGCGCGCCGCATTGGCCGCGTTCACCAAAGTCTATTCCGATCAGTATGCGGCACAGGGCATCCGTATGAACAACCTCCTGCCCGGATTCATTGACAGCCTCGCCGAGACGGAGGAACGCCGCAAGCGCATCCCGATGGGACGTTATGGCACCGTGGACGAGATTGCGAAGACCGTCCGCTTCCTGCTCTCGTCGGATGCGGGCTACATCACCGGGCAGAATATCCGCGTGGACGGCGGAATCACGCGCTCTGTCTGAAGTCCGCTTCGTTTGGCCCTCCCCAAAACCACCTGTGGCCGGTATAATCACTGCTATGCAACAACACTGTGACCTGTCCGCTTCTGCTCAAGCCGCTGCCGCCGCTATGCGCGCATCCTCCTGACCTGCCCCGGCTTGAGACTGAACTGGTAACCAAGTCCCGAACCCGCAGGTTCGGGACTTTTCCATCTCTCACAACTACGCTCTACCCACTTGGTATAATTCATCGACTTTCGACCAGGAGTGCTTCAAAATGACCCGTAAGATCACCGGTAACCAGATCCGCCAGGAATTCATCGACTTTTTCGTGGAACACGGACACACCGCTGTGCCGTCCATGTCGCTCGTCCCGGGCGGCGACTCGACCCTGCTCTTCACCAACTCGGGCATGGTCCAGTTCAAGGACGTGTTCATCGGCACCGACAAGAAACCCTACACCCGCGCCGTGGACTCGCAGAAGTGCATGCGCGTGGCCGGCAAGCACAACGACCTCGACGATGTCGGCCGCGATGACACGCACCACACCTTCTTCGAGATGCTCGGAAACTGGTCATTCGGCGATTACTACAAAAAGGAAGCCATCGCCTGGTCGTGGCAATTGCTGACAGAAGTCTGGGGCTTGCCGAAAGACAAACTTTATGCCACTTGTTTCCAGGACGACAAAGGAAATGTCCCGCAGGATGACGAAGCGGCGAATATCTGGAAGGAACAGCCGGGCTTCGATCCCTCGCATGTGCTTTTCTTTGGCCGCAAGGAAAACTTCTGGCAGATGGCGGAGTTCGGTCCGTGTGGGCCGTGCTCCGAGATCCACATCGACCTCGGCGAAGAGCGCGACAACATGCGCGGTAAAGAGCATCGCTGCGGCGTGAATGGCGAATGCACGCGCTTCCTCGAACTGTGGAACAACGTGTTCATTCAATACAACCTCTTCGAAGATGGCCGCCTCGAACCCCTGCCTGCCAAACACGTGGACACCGGCATGGGCTTCGAGCGCATCGTCTCCGTGTTGCAGGGCGTCGACTCGAACTACAAGACCGACCTTTTCACCGGTTCGCTAAACGTGCTGCGCAGCCTGACGGGTCACTCTGAAAAAGAAATGCTCGCCGACTTCACGCCCTATCGCGTGATCTGCGACCATGTCCGCTCCGCGGCGTTCCTCGTTGCAGACGGCGTCGTGCCGGGCAATGCGGGCCGCAACTACGTGGCACGCATGATCATCCGCCGCGCGGCGCGCTTCGGCACCAAGATCGGACTCAACGAGCCTTTCCTCGCGAAAGTGGCGCAAGCGGTCATTGACCAATACGGCGACTTCTACCCCGAACTGCGCAAAGCGCAGCCTGCCATTCTGGATAATCTCACCCGCGAAGAGATTCGCTTCGCGCGCACGGTCGAAGCGGGCACAGCCCATCTGGAGAATTTCCTCTCCGAGCTTCGTTCTGCCGGGAAAACCGTCCTCGATGGACACAAAGCCTTCGACCTGTATGCCACCTACGGCTTGCCCTTCGAGATCTCGCGTGACATTGCACGCGAACAAGGCCTCGACGTGGATGAAAAGGGCTTCAACGAAGCCAAGGAAGAACATGCCAGGGCCTCGGGCGGCGGCAAGGCCATGGGCAAACTCGGCGGCGAGGACGCTGAATTTTTCGCGGGCATCCTCAAGGAGTTGCAATCGGCCGGCAAGCTTGGCCCGAACGGGGTCGAGTATGACCCGTATCACGGCACGGAAATTGACCGCTATCAGAATCTCGAAGTCCTGGCGTTGGTTGTCAACGGCCAGTCTGTCAAATCAGCGGAGTTGGATGATCAGGTTGAGGTCATTCTGCCCAAGACCGGTTTCTACATCGAAGCGGGCGGTCAGGTGGATGACACCGGCTACATCCGCGGCACGGGCTGGGAGATCGAAGTGACCGGCATGCGCCGTGCATCTGCGGGCGTACTGGTTCACATCGGCACCGTCATCTCCGGCCAGCCGAAAGTTGGCGATAAAGCCACGGCTGAAGTGGACCTCGCCCGCCGTCACGACATCATGCGCAATCACACGGCCACGCACCTGCTGCACAAGGCGCTCCACGCCATCGTCAGCGACCAGGCCAAGCAGGCGGGGTCGCTTGTTGCGCCGACTCATTTGCGCTTCGACTTCAACCATCCCGTCGCTTTGACGTCCGAGCAGATCGAGCGCGTCGAGAAGATGGTCAATGAAGCGATCGCGGCGGATA
>CAYNQA010000345.1:0-3320 GCA_964399225.1 uncultured Anaerolineaceae bacterium | reverse complement strand
ATGCGGGCAATATTGCTGGCATCCGCTGGTCGTGAGCACGAGTGGATCAATGATCAGGTCGTCCATGTTGAAGCCGATCTCCATCAGGTGGGGAATCAGCGTCTCGACCGCGATGTTGACGCGCGCATCCGCTTCGACGGGAATGCCGCTGGTGCCCATGGTCAGGGCGATGATCTTGGCGTTGTATTTCTTCGCCAGCGCGGGGACTTTCTCAAGCCGTTCAGGCTCCGCGGACGTGGAATTCAAAATGGGTTGCGCCTTCTTCACCGACTTGAGCGCGGCTTCCATCCCGTCCACGTTCGTCGTATCGATCGAGAGCGGCACGTCCACCACCGTCTCGATGGTTTCGATGATCCACGGCCAGACTTCGGCATAGTCTTTCTTGCGCGGGCCGAGATTAATATCCACTGCTTTCGCGCCCGCCTCCACCTGCTTGACGGCTAGGTCCATGAAAAATTCGCGGTCCTTTGCGGCCAGTGCTTCTTTCACCTTTTCAGAGATGATATGGATGTTCTCGCCAATGATATACATTTGTGCCTCCAATTTTTGCAAAATGGATGCGGTGGTCGAGTAGCCCGAGGTACTCCGAGGGCGTATCGAGACCACATCCTTGAAGTCAGTTAGAACTCTTCTCCACGCGGCTTCAACTCCATAGTCATCAAGACCACGTCCGAGCAGTCGCCGTCCGGGAACATGAAATAGTCTTCCAGCGTACAGCGCGATTTGAAACCAACCTGCTCGAACGCGCGCACCACTTTAGTCTTGTCCGCGATGATCTCGGCGGTCAACAAGCCTAGCCCCTGCCGTCGGGCAAAATCCACGAGCACGCGCAGGATCTTCATGCCCACGCCGCGCATGCGATACTCTTTCGACAGGAAGAGGCGCACCTCTGCCATGTGGCGCTTCGGGCCATCCATGAAATGGATCGTACCGCTTCCCACCGCGTGATCCTTCACCAGAGCCAGGATCGGCAGGACTTCGTTGTAATCCAACTTGTCGCACCATTCCTGCAAAACGCGCGGGTCTTTCACGTTGTGGCGGAAGTAGCGCATGTCGTCTTCGCCCACGGGACCATACAACTCGGTGAGATGAGCGTGGTCCTCTTTGACCATCGGGCGCAGAAGGACGTGGGCTCCATCCTTGAGCGTCACCATTTCGCGAAAGTTCCTGATCTGATCAGGCAGCATGGTGTCTCCTCGTTCCCTCAGTTCGTCGGTTCGTTTTTATCGAGAGCCGCCTGCACAGACGGGAACTTGTGCATGTCCGTGTGCGGCAAAAATAACGCGGACGTGAACGCTTCATAAAAGCTGTTGTCCGCGGAGAGCTCAATATAGGTCATGCGTTTCGCAATGGCAGTGATCCGTTCGCGTGCGCGGGCGTCCAGCAGGGATAGATACGCGCCCTTCACCGAAGTGTTGCCAAGGAACTCGAAACGTGACCATTCCAAATCGGGTAACAGGCCGATCTGCACGGCCTTTTCCACGTTGATGTATTTTCCGAACGATCCGCCCACCAGCAATTTCGACACGCCTTCGAGCGGGACTCCCACCTGATCCGCCAGCACGGTGAAGCCCGCGTAGATGGCGGCTTTGGCGCGCAGGAGATTGTCAATATCGACGCGGGTGAGGACGATATCCTCGCCCGACTCCGTTTCCTTGCCCCAGGCCACCACATACTCCCCGCCATGCGCTCCTTCGCGGACCCTTGGGCTGGGCGCGTCGACCTTGACGTTACCTCCCTTGTCGATGACTCCCGTGATGAAGGCCTCCGAAAGTAGCGAGATGAGTCCCGAACCGCAGATGCCCTTCGGCTTTCCTCCGCCGATGACGCGGTAGGTTGGTTCGAGCGTGTCGGTGTTGATCCACACTTCCTCGATCGCGCCTTGCGTGGCGCGCATACCGTTCATCACGCCCGCGCCTTCAAAGGCAGGACCCGCCGAGCAGGCACAGGTCACCATCCAGTCGCGGTTGCCGAGCACGGTTTCGCCGTTGGTGCCCACGTCAATGAACAGGATCACATCTTCAGCGTCATCCAGACCCGACGAGAGCGCGCCCGCCGTGATGTCCGCGCCGACGTAGGACGCGACCCCAGGCAGGCAGTCCACGATCGCTTCGGCGTGGACGTTCAAGCCGATCTCGCGTCCCGTCACCAGCGGCGGATGATTGATCGCCGTCACGAACGGGGAGAGGCGGATGCTCGCGGCAGGGATGCCCAACAGGAGGTGCGTCATGGTGCTGTTGCCAGCGATGGTGGCTTTCACGATCTGGTCTGGCGTCACCCGCCCTTCGTCCAGTTTGACGCGTTTGCAGGCGGTCTCGAGCAGGTTGTTGATGGTGTCCAGTACGTGCTGACGCATCTCGTCTCCGCCGCCGTTCTTGCTGGCGTAGATGATGCGCGAGATCACATCCTCGCCGCGCGCGATCTGGCCGTTATATTCGGCCACCTGCGCGCGGACTTTTCCCGTCACCAGATCCACCAGCCAGAGCGAGACCGTGGTTGTGCCGATGTCAATGGCAACGCCCCAGATGGGCGCGTAATCGTCGCCGCGGCCAGGCTGGAGTTGGATTAGTCGTGTAGCCACGATGTTGGGCTGGCGGTCAATTTCAACCAGCGCGGAGACTTGCCAATCGCCCTCGCGCAGAACGGGACCGATCGTTCGCAGCAACGGGAGCGAGCAACTGATGTTCTCGATGCCGTGCTGAAGGCGGAATGCGATTTGCAGACGCGACCAATCGTCGGTCTGGTCGTCCATGCTGGGCGGCGTCAGTTGAAGCGAGAGCCGCTTGACGGTCTGGACGGAGTCGTAGTCATAATCCGCAGGGACGGTGACTTCCGCCACGACGCGGTCAGTGGTGAGACGTCGTTCGATCTTTTCCTGCGGCGGAACAAAAATTCGCGCGTCCCCCTCGACGACGGTTTGGCAGGCGAGGGCGTACCCCGCCTCCACGTCGGAGGGGGAGAGGCGCAGGGCGCTTCTTCGGCGGACGGCTCCATCCAATACCTGCACCGCGCAACGGCCACAGCGTCCCTGTCCGCCGCATGGCTGACCAATGTCAATACCCGCTTGCAACGCGGCATCTGCCAACAATGTGTTGGTTGGGACTTGGACGACAATGGGGGTGTCGTTGCCGTGTTGTGTGAAGGTAAGGGTGTGGTTCATCGTGATAGGTAATTGGTAAATGGTAATTACCATTTACCAATTACCATTTACTCTTAGTTGAGCGCCTGCTTCATAAACGCTGGCAGATCCACCGCTTCGCGCGGGCCGACGCGGATCTCCCAATCGGGAAGTTCCGCTTCGAGTTCGCCGGAGAGAACGG
>CAYNQA010000344.1:0-3328 GCA_964399225.1 uncultured Anaerolineaceae bacterium | reverse complement strand
CTCGTAGTCGATGCGGGCATCTCCGTTTGCATTGCTCGATCCGAGACGGACGCGGATCTCACCGCCCGGCGATACAAAACGCGACGGGGATGCGATGTTGAAGATCAATACGCTCCATTCCCAGGCAGGGGCTTTGCTGTTATCGCCGACCTTTACCCATGCGTTGGTGCTCCAGTTGAAAACGTACCAGGTCCAGAGTTGCGAAGCGCGGTTTGGGCCGAAATAATTCGTTTCGAAGCGCATACTTGCGATGGAAGCCGAACTGACCCCGCCCGGTATCTGATAGGTTCTGTATCCGCTGTAGACCGAGTTGGGTGTGGAAAACGTAACGTACTTCGACGGATCATCGTCGCCCCAGTTTTGGTCGCGTACAGCAAGGGAGCCGACGGTGCCCGTGTGAGCGCCTTTTGAGTCGGTGACCCCAAGCGGAATGAGGTCGGCGGTATTGCCTGCCGCGAAAACAAGCTGCATGGGGATGGCAGTCAAAAGCAGGGACAACAGTAGAAAAACCGAGCGGATCTTTGTGCGCATAAGGCCTCCGTGACCATCTTATGATGGAGCAGCTATTTGTACCATGGGAGAATACTCCCATGACAGGCAGGATGAGCAGGGTATGCCCGCGTTTGGTAGTACCAGTTCGGCAATGTCTCTTGAACAGGTTTGGGTTATACTCGCCAAGCATACCATCACGCTTTTATCCCAAGGCAGCGAATCCATGGCCCAGATCGGAAACCTCCAGCAGAAACTGCGCATCCTCATCGCCGACGATGTCCAGGAGACAAGACGCAGCACTCGTCTTATGATCGCTTCGCTCGACTACGCCGAAGTGGTCGCGATTGCATCGAATGGACGTCAGGCAGTGGAGATGACCGAAGAACAGCGCCCGGACATTGTCATTTTGGATATCAACATGCCCGAAATGGACGGTTTGACGGCGTATAAGCACATCCTTCAGGCCCATCCCGATACGGGCTGTATCATCATATCGGCGGAGGGCGACCCTTCGATCGTGAATGCGGCCGCCTCCATCGGCATTCAGGAGTACCTGGTCAAGCCGTTCTTTGTGGATGAGATGGATGCAGCCCTCAAGCGCGTGAAGGAACGGGTCCGCAGTCAGGTCCGGCCGGTCAAGGCGGATGGCAAAGCAGTGCCTCTTGAGATGCTCGCGAACGAATACCTGAAAGAAGGCCGCACCGATGACCAGGCCACCCAGGTGTTCGAGCGGCTTGCCGAGGACCCCAAATGTGCCCTCCGCTGGCTTGAGACCCTAGCCATGGTGTATGCCATTCGCCGCGAATGGGGCAAGCTGACCATCCTTGCGGCGCGCCTGGAGCGGGAAACCAAACGCCAGCAGACATGATGCCCCCCTTTGGCTGGGACAACGTCGATCATCCCTGCTCAAATATCGGGCAGACCGAATTCGTTTCCGTTTTCTTTGTCATGATAATCATATATTCAGGCTGGTGGGTTGAGTACTATAATTAATTGAAGTGTCGAGGGGTGTTGTTCTGCAGGATTGGTGGAAATATGGAGCGACAGGACATTTTGAAAACGATCCGGGGATGGTATTCGCTTTTCATGTATGATGAAGAAGATGAAAGGCGGGTGGCTCGTGTTCTGCTTGGCTTGATCTCGATCTATCAACTCACATCCATCATGATCATTGCGCTGGGAATATTGTGGGGCGACACCAGCATGATAACGGCCTTGTTCATTGGCAGTGTGGCCATGTTGATTCCGCTGGTTCTCCTATTGCGGGGGAATCTTTCTGCCAGCAGCGATATCACCATTTTGCTTTTCATTCTGTTTGTCACCATCTTTGCCTCGCTCGGATACGGTATCCGTGATTACACCATTCTGGGATACCCGGTGGCGATCGTATTTGCCGGTTTGTCCAAACAGCGGCGCGGACTGATCTTTGCAGCCTTGCTCTCGCTGCTTTCGATGGCATGGCTGGTGTTTGGCGAGCGCGAGGGCTACTTCGTGGTCCCGGTGATCTATGCACCCACCTGGTTCGACTATTTGCTGATCGCGCAGGGCATTTTGCTGATCGCGGTGGAGGTCAACCTCCTGGTGGCTAATCTCAAGGTCTGGCTGGAACAGCTTAACCGCGAACTTCGGGAACGCAGAAAAGTGGAGGAAGCCCTGCGCGCCAGCCAGGATGTGATCCAAAATATCAATAACAACCTTGTCTCCGGCATGATCTATCAGGTCTTGCGCATGAAAGATGGGAAAAGGAAATTCACCTATCTCAGCGACGGGGTCGTGCCGCTCTACGGTGCAACGCCTTCACAGGTGATCGAGGATCCCGATTTGATCTACAACAAGATCCACCCGCAGGATATGCCGCGTTTGTATCGGGAGGAGGAGGAGGCAAACCGTATGCTTACCGTCTTCCGCACCAGGACCCGGGTGATCAACCCGGATGGCAGTGTGCGTTGGTCCTCCTTCATTTCCAACCCGAAACTACTTGAGGATGGAACCACGCGCTGGGATGGTATCGAACTGGATATCACCGAACAGATGCAGGCCGAAGAGACCCTGCACATGGCCAACCAGCAGTTATCGGAGCAATTAGTTGAAATTCGGCAATTGCAGGAAGAGTTGCGCGAACAGGCTTTGCGCGACCCATTGACCGGGCTGTATAACCGCCGCTACCTCGATGAGGTCTTGACCCACGAAGTTAGCCGCGCAGAACGGGAATTAAAACCGTTCAGCCTGATCATGCTCGATATCGACCTGTTCAAAAAAATCAATGACACGCACGGTCACCCGGTCGGTGACTTGTTCCTGGTGGCGATCGCCAACCTGCTGAAGAGCCATGTGCGCGGCATGGACACAGCCTGCCGCTATGGGGGAGAGGAATTCTTGTTGGTGCTGCCCGGCGCGGAGGCGGATGACGCGTTCAAGCGCTCCGAAGAGATCCGCCTTCAATGCAATGAGATCATCGTTATGAACGAGGGCGAACCGCTGCGCGTCAATATTTCACTGGGCATTGCCACGTATCCCATTCATGGCAAAACGGCGAACGACCTGCTCATCAAAGCCGATAAGGCACTCTACATCTCGAAACGAAATGGCAGGAACGCCACGACCATCTGGCCAGGGCATGTGGAATAAGCGAACCCCGTGACGTAATTGTCACGGGGCGCAACCGAAACGTATTCAGTTGTCGGGCCGCCCAGCGCTTGCGGTCGGTCACTGCACTGACTCCGGGGGAGTCACACGAAGACCGATTTTGAAGTTGGTCTTTCCAGGCGATGGGACCGTGCGCTGCCGGGAGGTCTTCCAATCTCATTATAGAAATTTCGCGGTTAAAATTCAATAC
>CAYNQA010000343.1:0-3347 GCA_964399225.1 uncultured Anaerolineaceae bacterium | reverse complement strand
CGCAGTTGTGACGCGTTCAGGTGAGTCTACGATGAAAGTAACTAGACAATCATCCCCCTTTCAGTTATCATTAGTGCGTTCTGGTACCAATGGGCTGAGAAAAAGGCTCGTGAAAACCGAAAATTGCCGGGGACTTATCGATAAAGTCCCTGGTTGGCCCGGATAGACTCCTATCCGGGCAGTTGTACGTAAAACCAAATCGCAGGCAGAAGCCTGCAATTCCAAATGTGTGGTGCGGAGGCATAATGACCGACCTGATCAAACAGATCACCAGTGACCTGCAGAAGCAGATCGACGCGTTTGCGCCGGTTGTCGGCGTGAGCGATGTTGGAACCGTGAGCGAGGCCGGTGACGGTATCGCTCGCGTGGTAGGGCTTGCGAACGTCAGGGCGCAGGAGCTCGTTCAGTTCGCCAATGGCGTCATCGGGATCGCGTTCAACCTGGAAAAAGACAGCGTGGGCGTGATCATCATGGGCGAATACGCCGAAGTGACCGAAGGCATGCAGGTACGCGCCCTCGGACGCATCGCTTCGGTGCCCGTGGGCGATGGGCTGATCGGACGCGTGGTGAACGCGCTCGGCGAGCCGATCGACGGCAAGGGTCCCATCCAGACCACTGGCTACCGCCCGATCGAGCGCATTGCTCCGGGCGTGGTGTATCGCCAGGACGTGGATACCCCGGTGCAGACCGGTATCAAGTCCATCGACTCGATGATCCCCGTGGGGCGCGGCCAGCGCGAGCTCATCATCGGCGACCGCCAGACAGGTAAGACCGCTCTCGCGATCGATACGATCATCAATCAAAAAGGCAAGAACCTCATTTGTATTTATGTGGCCATCGGCCAGAAGAAAGCTGCCATTGCCCGTACGCAAGGCATTCTGGAACGCGCCGGCGCGATGGATCACACCATCATTGTGGTGGCCTCTGCTGATGAAGCCGCGGCCATGCAATACATTGCCCCATACGCGGGGACTGCCATGGGCGAAGAGTTCATGGAGACCGGGCGCGACGCGCTTGTGATCTTCGATGACCTGTCGAAGCATGCGTGGGCCTACCGCCAGGTCTCGCTCCTGCTCCGCCGCCCGCCTGGACGTGAAGCGTATCCCGGCGACGTGTTCTATCTCCATTCCCGCCTGCTCGAACGCGCGGCCCGTCTCGCGAATCAGTACGTGATTGTCAAGAAGGATTTCGCGGGCGCGGAAGCCGATGCGAAGGATGGCGTGGACGGCAAGGTCTACACCGGCCCGTTGTCCAAGCATGAAGCGGACGAAGCCTGCAAGGGCAAGGATGGCCACAAGGTCGTCAAAGTCAAAGGCACGGGCGGTTCGTTGACGGCGCTCCCGATCATCGAAACCCTGCTCGGCGACGTTTCTGCATACATCCCCACAAACGTTATCTCCATTACCGATGGACAGATCTTCCTCGAAGGCAACCTGTTCAATGCTGGTATCCGCCCCGCGGTGAACGTGGGTATCTCCGTCTCGCGCGTGGGTGGCGACGCCCAAACCAAGGCCATGAAGCAGGTGGCGGCCCGCCTCCGCCTCGACATGGCGCAGTTCCGCGAGCTCGCAGCCTTCGCCCAGTTCGGCTCTGACCTGGACAAGGCGACGCAGGCCCAACTCGGACGCGGTCAGCGCATGCAGGAAATTCTCAAGCAACCGCAGTACGCCCCGATGTCGCTCGAGAACCAGGTCATCGTGTTGTTCGCTGGCACCAATGGTTACGCCGACGCCGTCCCCGTGGAAAAGATGCGTCAGTGGGAGCTTGACCTCGTCCGCTACATGGAAACGACCTATCCCGAAGTTGGCAAGAGCATCACCGCCGAAAACAAAATCACCGACGATAATCGCGCCGTGCTCGTCAAGGCGCTCGAAGCGTTCAAGATCTCCTGGCAGGGTTAAGCCATGGCATCTGCCCGAGAAATGCGGCTCCGCATTCGGAGCGTAAAAAACATCTCGCAGGTGACGCGTGCCCTCGAGGCCGTTAGCGCGAGCAAGGTGCGCAAGGCCATCGCGGCCGTCACGGCCACACGCGCCTATGCCGGCAAAGCCTGGCAAGTGCTAACGCACGTGGCCAAACAGCCGGGACGCGAATCCCTGCACCCGTTGTTGACGAAGCGACCGGAGATCAAGAACACGCTGGCCGTCATCGTCACCGGTGACCGTGGTCTGGCGGGCGCGTACAACACGAACGTGATCCGTTTCGTGGCGCGCAAGTTTGACCACTACGAGCACCCCGTCCATTTCATTGCGGTGGGGCGCAAGGGACGCGACCTGATGATCCGCCGTCGCAAGAACGTGGTGGCCGATTTCAGCAATCTGCCCGCCGCGCCGAGCTTCATGGATGTTTCCGCCATCGGTCGCATGGTGGTGGAAGAATTCCTCGAAGGCCGCGCTGATGAGGTCTATCTCATTTACACCGACTTCGTCACAATGGTCCGCCAGGAGACGGTGGTGAAACGCCTGCTCCCGCTCGAAGTGGATGGCGGCGAGCGCGTGGAAGAATACGAAGCCAAGGCTGGACCCGCCGCGGCGTACATCTACGAGCCGGGCGAGCGCGAAATTTTGGATGAGATCATCCCGCGCTTCACGGGTCTGCAGATCTATCAGGCTGTGCTCGAGTCGCAGGCCAGCGAACACGCAGCCCGCATGGTTGCCATGCGCAACGCGACCGACTCGGCGCTGGACCTGGTGGAACAGCTCAAACTGGCATACAACAAGGTGCGTCAACAGACGATCACCAACGATATTCTCGACATTGTGGGCGGCGCCAATGCGCTGTCTCAATCTTAATCTGCTGGAGGCAACTCATGGCGAAAGCAACTGGGCGTGTAGTACAAATTCTTGGCGGTGTGGTGGACGTGGAGTTCCCCCACGGTCAAACCCCCGAAATCTATGAAGCGATCACCGTCGAGCGCGAAGGTCAAGAGCCGCTCGTTCTGGAAGTCCAAAAGAATATGGGTGATAACTGGGTGCGAACCGTTTCGATGGACAGCACCGACGGTCTGCAGCGCGGCGTTCCCGCGGTGGCGACCGGCGCTCCGATCCAGGTTCCCGTGGGACCTGCCACCCTCGGGCGCATCTTCAACGTGTTGGGCAAACCCGTGGATGAGAAGGGACCGGTCGCAGCCGCGAGCCACTATCCCATCCATCGTTCTGCTCCGCCGTTCTCCGAACAATCCACCCGCGTGGAAGTGTTCGAGACCGGCGTGAAAGTCATCGACCTGATCGCCCCCTTCACCAAGGGCGGCAAGACCGGCATCTTCGGCGGCGCAGGCACGGGCAAGACCGTTATCATCATGGAGCTCATCCGCTCCGTGGCCACCGAGCACGAAGGCAACTCCGTGT
>CAYNQA010000342.1:0-3372 GCA_964399225.1 uncultured Anaerolineaceae bacterium | reverse complement strand
GCAGAGGCACCAGAGGTACAGAGGGCAAGCCCCATGGCACCTTTGGAACATTTGGAACCTTTGGCCCCTTTCAATCCCATCCCCTCTGGAACGTTTGGTGCTTGTGGAACGATTGCCCCTTATTTACGGCGGGGGCAGATAATCCCACGGGTTGACGAAGTAGGTGGTGGTGCGGATCTCGAAGTGCAGGTGCGCGCCGGAGGAACGGCCGGTCGAGCCGACCGCGCCGATGCCTTCGCCCTGGCCCACGCTCTGTCCACAGCTGACGTAGATGTCGTTCAAGTGGGCGTAGAGCGTCTGGAAGCCGGTGCCGTGGTCGATCATGACCATGTTGCCGTAGCCGAATTTATTCCAGCCGGCATACACCACCACACCCGCGTCCGATGCGTACACGCCCTCGCCGAGACTGCCGGCGATATCAATGCCCCAGTGGATGGGCGGCTGATAGTTGTAGCCCGAGAGATAATGCTTGTTGGCCGGCCACACGAAGGTGCCGTAGCCCACCAGTCCGCCCGAGATGGTGCCGCAGGCGCCGGGTCCCATTTCGGTGGCGATGGCCGGGTTGTCGCGCGTCAGGCCGAGCGGGGCGCTCCATGAAACCAGCTCGCGCTTGCCGCCGGGGATGATCAGCCAGGTGCCCTGCTCGATGTTGGGATTGTTATAGTCGCCGACCGCGTCGGGATTGAGATTGTTGCCGGGGTAATCGATGATGTCGGCCGGGGTCACGCCGAAGAAGGCGGCCCAGTCCGCGAAGGAGGTCCCGCCGAGCCATTGATAGTACACGCCGTCCACGGGCAGGATGTTCAACTCCTGGCCCGGGCTGAGCGAGTGCGGGTCATCGGCCAGGATGGTGTAGTTGCCCCACAGAATGGTCTGCGGCTTCAGGTTGAACTTTTCTGCAATGCCGAAGACCGAGTCGCCTTCCACCACGGTGTACTTCTCGATCTCCTGCCGCGGACGGGTGGGCACATTGGTGTGTCCCTCCGCCAAACGCGACACGCCGGGCATGCCTGTCTCGATCGGAGGCGGCAGCAGGCTCGGGTCAATGAAGGCGGTCGGAGTGGCTCCGGAGGCGAATGCCAGGCGGGTGCGCAGATCGAGCGGGATCTGTGTGTTGTAGGCGCGCAGCAGCGCAATGGCGGCCACGATCAACACCAGCGACAGCGCCGTGGTCCCGACGCGCAGGAGCGACTCGCCCAATCCGAGCGAGAGCAGGGCGTTCATCCATTCGAGCGGGCGGTTGCGGCGCGGCGGCCTGGCAGGGGGGGCAGGCTCCGCCGGGCGTTTCCCCTTTTCCGGTTCTTCCTGCGGAGCGTCTTCGCGAAATTCAGATTCCATGCGTGTCATCATAACAAAGCCAAAAACGAGCGTCAAGCCAAAGTCTTATCCGGGCTTAAGCCGAACCTGCGCACAGCGGGGTTGCGCCAGTGCAGCCAGGCCATCGAGACCAGCACCACCAGGCCGCCGGTCCATGCCGCGGCGGGCACGCCCCATCTCTGCGCCAGCGCGCCGATCACCAGGCTGCCGAAGGGCGCCACGCCTTGCAAGGCCCACAGGTACACGGCAAAGACCCGTCCGCGCAGTTCGTTCGGCACCTTCATCTGGATGATGGTGTTCATCGTCACCAGCTGGGTCACCGAGCCATAGCCGAGCACGGCCAACAGCACCACCGCGAAGGCCAGTTGCTGGGTCCAGCCGATCAACAACAGTCCCGCCGTGAATGTGGCCTGCCCGAAGAGCAGGATGACGCCCTTGCGCTTCGAAGCGCTGAACAGGGCGGCCAGCAGGGCGGCCACAAGCGCGCCTGCGCCCTGCGCAATGTAGAGCTGGCTGGTGCGCGTGGCGACCAGGGTTTCGCTGTCCTGGGCGCTGCGCAGCACGTCCCGTCCCAGCGCGGGGATCTGTTGCAGCATGGGCAGGCCGAAGAACCCCAGCAGGACAGCCATCAGGATGATCGAAGCGATCACCGAATGGGCGCGGATGTAGGACAGCCCCTCGCGGAACTCGGTCATCAAACCTTTTCTCTGCTCCGCCTCTTTCTGGACCTTGAAGCGGGTCCGCGCAAACAGCAGACCCACGATGACGAACACGAAACTTGAACCATTCAACCCAAAGACCAGCGCCTCGTTGCCCGCCACCATCAGCGGGGCCGCCAGCGTCGGGCCGAGGATGCGCCCGAGGTTGAAGGCCGTGGTCTGCAGGGCGATCGCGCTGGGCAGGGCCTCGCGTCCGGCCAGCTCGATCAGCATGGCCTGGCGGGCGGTGATCTCCATGGCCGAGGCGGTGCCGAACAAAAAGGCCAGCACGGTGATGTGCCAGATCTGGATATGTCCGCTCCACGTCAGCGCGGCGAGGGCGAAGGCCTGCACCGCCATGACGGCCTGCAGGATGATGACCGCCTTGCGCTTGTCCCAGTGTTCGATCAACACGCCGGCCGGCAGGGCCAGCAGCAGCGTGGGCAGCGTCACCGCAAAGCCGATCAACCCCAGGTCCAGCGGACGACCCGAGATGCGATACGCCAGATACGGCTGGGCCGTGTTCTGCATCCACGTGCCGATCACCGAAACGAATTGTCCGGAGAGGAAGAGTTGAAAGTCGCGCGAAGCGAGGGCGGGGAAGCGGGAGGAGAGGCTCAATGAAAAAATGTGTCGAAGGTGTCGGGTGGTTGAGTTGGGCAGATGTTATGCCGGCACGACCAGCTCGGCGCGGTCGTTGGCGGGGCTGTTCACCAGCGTGCTGACCGGGTGCGCCGACATCAACTCCGCGGGGAAGGGGCGGATCAACGGCTGCAGGCTGGCGGGAGTCTGCGGCGCCGGGTCCAGCCATTGGGCGTAATCTTCCGGCTGCAAGATGACCGGCATGCGGTTGTGCAGGCTGGCCATCAATTCGTTCGGCTCGGTGGTGATGATGGTGGCCGAGCGCAGAGATCCGCCTTCGGGCGCCTGCCATTCTCCCCACAGGCCGGCAAAGGCAAAGGGCTTGCGGCTCTTGAGGAAGATGAAATGCGGCAACTTGGTTTTCGAGCCCGGGATCACCTTCCACTCGTAGAACCCGTCCGCGAGGATGAGACAGCGCTTGTATTTGAAACCGCCGCGGAACGAAGGTTTCTCGGCCAGCGTCTCACCGCGCGCGTTGATCAGTTTGTTGCCGATGGATGGGTCCTTGGCCCACGAGGGCACCAATCCCCACACGAAGAAATCCGCCGCGTTCCTGCCGTCGTTGGGAATGGCCAGGATCGGCTGGCTCGGCGCGACGTTGAAGCGCGGCGCATACTTGGGCGGGAAGGCCGTGTCGGGAAAGGCCTCCTGCAGGTCGGCGGGGTCAACGGTCAGGGTGAAACGTCCGCACATGGGTCCTCGCTTTCGAATGAAC
>CAYNQA010000341.1:0-3394 GCA_964399225.1 uncultured Anaerolineaceae bacterium | reverse complement strand
CGCCGGCCGCGCCAGTGATCTCGTGCGCGATGCCCGAGGGCTTTCCCGTCAGGCTCGAGGCGCGACCGTTGGCCAATTCGCCAGCGACGTAGTGCTCGATCCCCGTCCCGGAGGAGAATGCTTCGAGATGTCCGCGATAGCCGCATCCGCAAAGAGGGGCAGTGGGGCTGGGGTCGAGGGTCACGTGGCCCAATTCTGCGGCCAGGCCGTGATGTCCCTGCAGCAGGCGGTCGTCGATAATCACGCCTCCGCCCACGCCAGTGCTGACCGTGAGATACAGCACATTGTGGTGGTTCATGCCCGCGCCGAACTTCCACTCGGCCAGGCCGGCCAAATTCGCGTCATTATCGAGGAAGGCCGGCACGTGGAAGCGCTCCATCAGGTTGGCCACCACCGGGAAATTTACCCACTCCTTGATGTTGGGAGTGTTCATGACCACTCCCAGGTGCGGGTCGAGCGGACCGGGCGAGGAAACGCCGATGGCATCCACACTTCCGTCCTTGGGCCAGACCGTTTCGATCAGTTTTGTCAGGCGGTCGAAGACCTTTTCGTTTGGCGCATGGCTCTTAATGCGTTGATGGGTGAGCGGGGTTTGGCTCTGTGGGGCAAAAACAGCGGCACGCATTTGGGTGCCGCCGATGTCTATGGCGATAACGTATCCCATACGGCCATTATAACCCACCCAGTTGACTGGCTTCCGGAACCCTGCTATATTCTTTTTCATGGAAGAACGAAAGACCCAGCCCCGCCAAAAAACAAATTTCTGGCTCACCCTGCGCCGCATCCTCCTGCCCGGACTGGGGGTCAAACGCTGGATGCTCGTCACATTGGCGGGCCTGACCTTCCTCGGCGTCGGCCTTGCCATCCTCCTGCTCGATTTTTACCGCACCGAGTCCACGAACGAAACCCTGCTGACCTTCCTCTCCTACGTTTCCCTGCGTTTTTTGCCGCGCATCTTGCGCGTTTTGATCTTCGGGGGCATTGGCGTGGGCATTCTCGTTTACGGTATTTGGGGACTGAATCGCGCCTTCCTGCGCCCGTTCATGACACCCGGCCAAAACGTGGTGGACCAACTAGCCGAATACAACCGCCGCACCCGCGGACCTCGCACGGTGGCAATCGGCGGCGGGCATGGTCAGGCCAGCTTGTTGCGCGGACTGAAGGAGCACACACGTAACCTCACGGCGGTCGTCACTGTGGCCGATGATGGCGGCTCTTCGGGCATGTTGCGCGAGAGCCTCGGCATCCTCCCGCCGGGCGACATTCGCAATTGTCTCGCTGCCCTCTCGAACGATGAAGCCATGCTCACGCAGTTGTTTCAATATCGCTTTAGCGGCGCGCCGGGGTTGGATGGCCACTCGTTCGGCAATCTCTTCATCACTGCGCTTTCTGACATCACGGGCAGTTTCGAGGAGGCCGTGGCTGAGTCAGGCCGGGTGCTTTCGGTGAGCGGGCGCGTTCTGCCCTCCACACTGCATGATGTGAAGTTGGTTGCCGATGTGCAACTGCCCTATGTAGCCAATGAAGTGCGTATTCAAGGTGAAAGCAAGATCCCTCAGGCGGCCGGGCGTGTGCGTCGTGTCTGGCTTGAGCCGAACGATGCACCGGCATTCCCGCCCGTTCTGAAAGCCATTCTTACAGCAGACTTGATCGTTGTCGGGCCGGGCAGCCTTTACACCAGCATCCTGCCCAACCTTCTGGTGCGCGACGTGCTGGCCGCGCTTCGTTCGAGCAGGGCGTTGAAATTGTTCGTCTGTAACATCGCCACCCAATCGGGCGAGACGGATGCCTACTCGTGCTATGACCATGTCCGCGCACTGGAGGAGCACATCGGCGAGGACTTGTTCGACATCGTACTTTGCAATGAAAACCATTCCGCTTCTCTTCCCGACGGGTCGGCCTGGGTGCGCGCCGATGAGCGGTCTCTTTCGGACACGCGCCTCTACTGCGCCGACCTGCTGGATGTGGAGCATCCCTGGCGGCATGATGCTGCCAAGCTTGGGCAGGTGATCATGAACCTGTTCAACGAACGTACGGGGCCGATGCGGTGATGAACCCCGAAGGGGTGCCATGATTGTAATGATGAGCACCAATGAACGTAATCCCGAAGGGATGGCATATGCCTGTATCACCCCTTCGGGGTTTTCATAAACCAATAACATCGGGCTATAATCATTTCACCCCTTCGGGGTTCTCTAGGAATATTTCCATGTCCCTCGTTCTCACCACTCGCGAAAATAAAATCCAGCGCATCACGATCAACCGCCCCGACAAACGCAATGCGTTGAGTATTGAGCTGTGCCATGATCTGCTTAATGCGCTCCGCGAAGCCGAAGTGGACCCCGCGGTGAGCGTTGTGTTGCTGGATGCGGCGGGGCCTTCGTTCTCGGCAGGTATGGACCTGGGCGAGATCGCCCAGCCGGATTTTGTCCGTCAGGCCGATGTGCATGAGGAGCTGCTGACGATCGGGTTTCGCTATTCGAAGCCGATCGTGGCGGCAGTCAAGGGCGCTGTGTTTGGCGGAGCGGTGGCACTGGTGGCGAATGCGCATGTGGTGGTTGCGGCAGAGGATACGAAGTTTTGCTGCACCGAGATCCACATCGGCATGTGGCCTTACGTGGCGTTCCGCGCCATCGAGGCGGCGGTGGGGGAGCGGCGCGCGATGGAATTGGCGTTGACCGGTCGTGTGGCCCCGGCCCAGGAAGCCTACGAATGGGGCTTGGTGACACAAATTGTCCCGGCGGAAAAAGTGGGCGAGGCCGCAACCCGCTTTGCGGTCCAGATGGAATCGTTCGATGCTGATGCGTTATCGCAGGGAGTCCAGTTCATCAATCAGTCGCGCGGACTTTCCCCGGACGAAGCCGGTATGGTGGCGCGCCGTTTCCGCGACCGGGCATTCCAATCGTCCGCATTCAAATCTGCAGTGCAGCGTTTCCTGGCGAAGCGATGAAGTATTGGGTGGTAAAATTTCGTGAAATCAATTACAAAGATGTGACTCGCAATTTGTCAATCTGGTGTAAAATAAAGTGAAAATTTTCACAATCAAATCTCATCGGAGGTTCCCATGACAGTCAAAGTTGGTATTAACGGATTCGGACGCATCGGACGACAGGTGCTTAAGGCCATTCGCGATATGTATCCGAATGAACTCGAGGTCGTTGCGTTTAACGACATCGGCGATATGAAGACGATGGCGCACCTGTTGCGCTACGACTCGAACTATGGCCGCTTCAACGGCAAGGTGGAAGAGGCCGAAGATGGTTTGATCATTGACGGCAAGAAATTGACCGCCTTCAAAGAGACCGATCCCGCGGCGATCAAGTGGGGCGATCACGGCGTTGACATTGTGATCGAGTCGACCGGCTTGTTCACCATCAAAGACGATGGCGTCAAC
>CAYNQA010000340.1:0-3407 GCA_964399225.1 uncultured Anaerolineaceae bacterium | reverse complement strand
CGGAGACGAAATCCGCAAGCGGACGGTGCGCATGGCGCTTGCCGCGGTCAAACAGGCGGAAGTGGATAAGCGCATCGAGCTCGACGATCTGGCGATCACGAACATCCTCCAGAAAGAGGTCAAGAACCGCCGCGAGGCATTGGAAGAGGCAAAGAAAGCCAGCCGCCCCGACCTGATCGAAGCCAACGAAGCCGAGATCAAGGTGCTCGAAGCCTTCCTGCCGAAAGCCATGCCTGCTGATGAACTGCGCGCACTCGTGCAAGCCGCCATCACAGAGACCGGCGCGGCGGGTCCCGGTGACATGGGCAAGGTCATGAAGGTCGTCATGGGCAAGGTTGCCGGACGCGCCCCGAATGATATGGTCAGCGCAGCGGTGCGGGAACTGCTCCAACCGAAGTAATTCATGGTTTCAATTTTTTCTGCCACAGCGATACAGAGTCACAGAAAAGTTTTTTCTGTGACTCTCCGTGTCTCCGTGTCTACTCATCCCCAACCGGGGATCGTGGTTGCTTCTCTCAAACGAATATGGGGATGATACCTGCGCGTCACCGCACACCGACACGCCTCCGCACAGTACAGACCATCCTGCTCATCCTTGTGAGCATCATATCGTACGGAGCGTTGATCCTGCCCTCGTTGTTGAGTCCATCGGTCGCATCGTTGCAGGCGGGCGAAGTTTCGCCGAATGATTATCAGGCGCCGCAATCACTCAGCTACGAAAGCGCGGTGCGGACCGAGGAAGCCCGGCGCGCCGCAGAGAATGGCGTCGCAGCGGTCTATGCTCCGCCCGCCCCGACCATCGCCCGCGGACAGATCGAACGGCTGCGCACCGCTCTGCAATACATCACCCTCGTCCGCGCCGACGAGAACTCCACACCTGAACAAAAAGCCTCAGACATTGCGGCATTGAGCGATGTGACTCTTCATCCTGAGACGATACAAAAGATCGTCGAATTGACTCCCGCGCGTTGGGATGCCCTGCGCCAGGAATCGCTGAACGTTCTGGAACAGGTGATGCGGCGTACGATCCGCGATCAGGATATTGACAGCGTACGCCGCTCGGTCCCGTCGTTGGTCAGTCTCTCTTTGGATGAGGACGAATCTGCCACTGTGGCAGAACTGGTGACGGCGTACGTGGCTGTCAACAGCGAGTACAGCGCCGATCTAACGGAAGCAGCCAAAAAGTCTGCGCGCGAGGCGGTGACTCCCATCACCGAGGGATATAAGGCGGGTGAGATCATCGTCCTGCGCGGACAGATCCTGACGGCGGCGCAGATCGAAGCGTTGCAGACCTTCGGCTTGATCAACACATCCGAACCCTGGCAGAATTATGCGGGCGCGGGTGTGCTGGTGATCATGCTCAGCGCTTATATTGTTTTATATTTTTCACGGCGCAGACTGCCATTCCTGTTGGATGCGCGCGGTCTGGTTTTGATCGCGGTGATCTTCCTTATTTTTGTTGTCGGTGCGCGGCTTGCCATTCCCAACCGCACCGTACTGCCATATGCGTTCCCCTTGCAGGCAGTGGGCTTGCTGATCGCCACGTTGTTCGGCGTGGAAGCGGGACTCGTGTTCTCGCTGGTGGCGGCATTGCTCGTGCCATATGGCATGCCAAACACACTCGACCTGATGCCGTACTTCCTGGCGTCCTCGCTCACCGGTGTGCTGGTGCTCGGTTCCGCGCGGCGTGTGTGGACGTTCTTCCGCGCGGGCATGGCGATCGCCGGCGCGGGCATTGCGATGCTGATCGCATTCCGTTTCCCATTCACGCAAATGGACGGTGTGGCGCTGCTGCAACTGACGGGGGCGGCGATCTTCAGCGGGCTGGCTTCTTCGAGCATCGCCTTGTTGTTGCAATATTTCCTCGCACAAAGTTTGGGTCTGACCACCGCCCTGCAATTGATCGAGATCTCGCGTCCTGATTTCCCACTGTTGCAATATTTTCTGCGCAATGCGCCGGGCACCTACCAGCATAGTTTGCAGGTGGCGAACCTTGCCGAACAAGCCGCTGAGTTGATCGGTGCCGATGCGCTGCTCACGCGCGTCGGCGCGCTGTTCCACGATGTGGGCAAATCGATGAACCCGATGTTCTTCATCGAGAACCAACCGCAGGGACAGATGAACACGCATGAAGACATCGACCCTGTCGATGCCGCCGCCAACATCATCGCGCATGTGCCTGATGGCGTGGCGATGGCGCGCAAACATAAACTTCCGCGCCGCATCGATGATTTCATCCTCGAACATCACGGCACGATGATCACACGCTATCAATACAACCAGGCGCTCGAAGTTGCCAACGGCGACCCGACCAAAGTGGATATCGATAAATTCCGGTATCCAGGTCCGCGCCCGCGTTCGCGTGAGACAGCCCTGCTTATGCTGGCAGATGGCTCCGAAGCGCGCGCCCGCGCCGAACGCCCGCAAACCGAGGAAGACCTGCGCCGGATCGTGCTCTCCACCATCGAGTCTGCCCAGAAGCAGGGACAACTCGACAATACGCAATTAACCCTGCGCGACCTCAGCATCATCACCGACTCGTTCGTCTCCATTTTGCGCGGCACGCATCATCCGCGCATCGCCTACCCCAAGGAACGAACAGCCATCGAGAACGTCAGTACGGAACCCAATAAAAAATGATCAACATTGAATCAACTCACGATTTTCCCGCCTCCCTGTTCGAAAACGCCGTCTATGCCGCACTGAAACATCAAAAGGAATCGCCGGATGTGGACCTGTCGATTGTGCTGGCAGATGATGCGCGCGTGCACGAATTAAATCGGGACTATCTGGATGTCGACGCGCCAACGGACGTGCTCTCCTTCCCCGCCTCTGAAACCGACCCGGAAACGGGGGCGCGTTATATCGGCGATATCATCATCTCGGTGCCGTATGCCGCCAAAGGCGCCGCAAAAGCCGGTCACCCCCTCGAAGCGGAGTTGCAGCTTCTGGTCGTCCATGGCGTGTTACATTTATTAGGACACGACCACGCTGAACCGAAAGAGAAAGCAAAGATGTGGAAGGCTCAGTCCGAAATATTGGAAGCGCTTGGGCTTGGGACTATTCAGGTGCGTGAAGATTAACCACAGGTGACAGTCACTTTTAAAGTGACTATCACTTAATGCGATCACTTATGACCATCAAAGAATTCATAGCATCCCGCATCCGTTCGTTTGGACATGCGTTTCACGGCTGGGCGTATGTGCTCAAGACCCAGCATAATGCCTGGATCCACTCGGTTGTGGCGACACTTGTTCTGATCCTCGGTCTCTGGCTGGGATTGCCCGCGCGCGATTGGGCGGTGCTCGTGTTAGCCATCGCCATGGTCTTCACCGCCGAATTCATCAACACATCCATCGAAGCGGTCGTGGACCTGGCAAGCCCGGTGCATCATCCGCTGGCGAAGG
>CAYNQA010000339.1:0-3418 GCA_964399225.1 uncultured Anaerolineaceae bacterium | reverse complement strand
GGAGTTCAAGGCTTTGCTGGATTTCATCGAAGCGACCCGCTTCGACCGCGCTGGGGCGTTTCAATTCTCCTTCGAGCCGGGCACCACGTCGGAGCCGCTCGGTGACCCGGTCCCGGCGGAGGTTAAACAGGAACGCTACGAGCGATTGATGGAGCTTCAGCAGAACATTTCCCTGCAAGTCAACCAATCGTACGTCGGCAAGACCCTGGACGTGTTGATCGAAGGATATAACGACGGCATCTCGGTGGGCCGTTCGTATCGCGATGCGCCCGAGATCGATGGCATGATCTTTACGGAGGCCAAACTTCCCATCGGCGAGATCGTGCCTGTCAGGATCACCGGCGCCATGGTCTACGACCTGACGGGAAGCCCCGCACAACAAGTGATCACGTTGTAGTTCATAAATAAAAAAACGAGACTTGCTGAAAGTCTCGTTTTTTTATTCTTTGTTTCTTATGCCGCCCGGGCCAGCGCTGTGGCACCAAGGATCAACACGGAGAGGATCAGGTTTGCCCTGAGCAGTCCCTCCTCGCGCTTCTGAAGACGGATGATCTCCGCTTCGCTGGCGCCCTTCTCCTTGCGCAGCAGAGTGCGGCGGATGGCAGGCAACACTTCCCATGTTTGCACGGCGGTGACGGCGCCCATCACCAATCCCAGCCCATGTTTGACGAGAATGGCCAGCGACCATTGGGTACTTACATCGAAAAATCCGTTGTAGTGCGAGTTGGCGCTCAGTTGGAAGAGGCCGGTAGCCACCAGGGCGGTGATACTGAACCAGGCCAGGGGTTCGAGCCGTCTTTGCATTGCTTCCAAAAAGGCGAGTTGATCCACCGGCTTGAGCGTCCGGCGTGCTGCGGGCAGGACGAGAATGGAGATGGCAACCACCCCGCCGATCCACGTTACGGTGGCGAGCATATGGATCCAGTAGAACAGCGAGAGTGCCCAATAGGGCGGCGTCGACATATCAGGGAACCGGGATCGGGAAAGTGGGGGTGGCAGCCGGGTAGCACTGACCGTACGCCTGATTGGCACGTTTGGCGCTATCGGGATCGAGATTGCCGAGCGAGGCTGAATTTTGATACTGTTCAGTTGCTGCGCAATATTGTTCCTGTGCGAAGAGTTCGTCGCCAAATCGCATGGCCGCGATACGATAACGTTCCGAAGCGGTCATGGTCCCGTCCCACATGCCAGGCCAGCCACTATACACTTGATACGAGTAGTTGACTGCATTCTTCCAGTCCAGTTCCCAGAAGCTGGCGGCCAATACATAGTTGCGCGCACCTTCGCGCAGACCATTGGAAGTATTATCGAGCGGACCGAAGCGCTCCGCCAGGGTGAGTTGATAGATGCCGCCTTCAAGGTTGCCCAGTTTGATCAAGTCCACGCCATAGTTGCGAAGGGCGAAATAGTACATGCCGTCCACTTCTGCGGCGCGGTAGGATGGATCTTTACGCCGCAGGGTGTCGAGGTTGGCGATGGCGTTCGGCCAATCCAAGATATTCATGTATTGCTCGGCGCGCTGGAAGATCTCCTCCACGCCACGCAGGTCGGGAGTGGGGGTGAGGGTCGGCAGGGGGGTGGAGGTGGGGATGGAAGCCAGCACCATCACCTCAGCCAGTTTGTCGGCTGCCCCGGGGAAACTGGGGTAGTTCTGGATGATGTATTCCAGGCGCTGTTGGGCTGCACCGTAATTTCCAGCTTGAATGTCCACGAGGGCAAGCGCGTACTGGTCAGTGACCTGCTGGGATACGATGGTAGCTTCCGCGTCCACGCGGTCGCCGATACCTTGATTGTAGCCTCCCAGACCGCCCAGGGCGATCAAAACGATCAGCCCCAGCAGGCCAAGGAAAAACCGCCCGATGGAAAATCGGCGTTTCTTTTTCACCGGTTGGGTGGATTCGAGAGTTGGTTGTGTTTGCTCAGACATGGCGGCTATTATACCCTTGGAATTTTTTATGGCGGATTCAGGAAACCAACGTCCCTAATAGGAAAACGGTTCCATCCTACAAATGGAACAATATGCGGACATCCTTCCAGACGATGACAAGCGCGACGATTCCGCCCGCGACCATTCCCAACAGAGCGGTCGTGATCGCCCCGCCGGGCAGGTACAACGCCAGACCGTAAGCGGTCACCCCGCCCGCGAGCGCGGCCAGAAATCCGCGCGTTACCGCCCCGCCCACGCGGATGGGTTCGTGCGTGCGGTTCGAGAGCCACTTGAAGAGGATGATGGCTTCGATCAACAATGCGATCTCTGCGAATGCAATGACCGGCGCGCCGATCTCGCGGAACAATGTCACGCCGACGATGCCGATACCGAGGAACATGGCAAGGCGAATGAGTACGGCATAAAGCGGGAACAGCGGTTCCTTGCGGGCATAGAACGAACGCGCCGCCACCTCGTGGATAGTGAAGCCGGTCAAGGTGAGCAGGTAGGCGCGCGTTGTCCACGTGATCAGTTGGCTGGTCTCCTCGCCGAAGCCGAAGAACCCTCTCACGAGCGGAGCAATCCCTGCCGCCATCACCGCCGCCACCGGAATGGTGAGCGCAACCAGCACACGCAAGGCTCGCTCGATGGTGTCGCGGAAGGCGTGCCAGTCGGCGCGGGCGGCATATTCGGAGAGGGTGGGGAGCATGGCGGTGGCGATGGCCGTCCCGAGGATGGTTTCGGGGACCTGCATGATCATCCAGCCATAGGTCAGCGAGGTCACAGCCCCGACCTGGTCCAGGCGCGAAGCGAGGTTGTCGCGGGCGAGAACGATCAGTTGGATGCCGCCCATCGTCAGCAGGCGGGGTCCCATCAATGTCAGCGCTTCGATCAACCCGGTGTGACGCAGGTTGAGAGCGGGAGTCCAGCGGAAGCCGAATTTGAACAGCGCGGGGATCTGAATGAGAAGGTGCATAACCGCGCCAAGGATGACGCCATAGACGAGACCCTGGATGCCCCAAATTGGAACGAAGAAAATTGCGCCGATGATCTGCCCCACATTGTACATGGTGGGCGCGAGTGCGGGCAAAACGAAATGCTGGTTGGCTTGCAGGCTTGCCATCACCAAACCACTGACCGAGAAGATGACCGTGCCGACCAGGTTGAGGCGCATGAGATCGGCGAGCAGGGCACGTTGTTCAGCGTTGAAGCCGGGCGCGATGCCCAACTCCGCGTCCACGATGGGCTGCGCGAAGATGCTGATGAGGATGGCCGCGGAGGCGGTGGCGAGGAATGCCACGTTTGCCACGCGCGAAAACAGGTCCCATGCGGCGGCGCGGTCTTTGGTGGTGAGGTATTCGGTGAGCAGGGGAATGAAGGCCATTGCCAGCGCGCCGCCGGAGATCAGGGCGAATAACACGTCGGGCAGGTTGTTGGCGGCGTTGAACGTGTCGAGCAGGTGCACTTCATCGGTGTATTGCAGGGCGATAA
>CAYNQA010000338.1:0-3424 GCA_964399225.1 uncultured Anaerolineaceae bacterium | reverse complement strand
CTTGGCTTTGATGTTTCCCTGTGCGAAATAAAGCGTCTGGCCAATTTCGAGCAGGCCGTTCTCCACCAGCGAGCCGAATGGGATGCGGCTTGGCCTGGGCGGCGAGACCGCTAGACTCTCCGCGTCAGCCGTTTTGATCGCGGCGATCCGTTTCTGCGCCACTTTGACGTACTTTGCATCGCGCTCGATGCCGATGAAGTGACGCCCGAGCCGCTTCGCGACTGCGCCTGTCGTGCCGCTTCCGAAGAACGGGTCGAGGACAACGTCGCCGGGTTGGGTGCTGGAGAGGATCACGCGGTGCAGCAGCGCTTCGGGTTTCTGCGTGGAATGCGCTTTCGCGCCGTTGACCTTGAGGCGCTGCTTCCCCGTGGCAAGCGGGATGTTCCAGTCGGAGCGCATTTGCAGGTCATCGTTCAACGCTTTCATGGCGCGATGGTTAAAAGTGTAGGTTGCGCCTTTTTTCTTCTGCGCCCAGATCATGGTCTCATGCGCATTCGTGAAACGCACCCCACGAAAATTTGGCATCGGGTTCGATTTGACCCAGACGATGTCGTTCAGGATCCAAAACCCCAAATCTTGCATAATCGCGCCGACACGATAGATGTTGTGATACGAACCGATCACCCAGATCGTACCTGTATCTTTGAGAACACGCTGACACGCCTCAAGCCATTGACGTGTAAACTCATCATAGGTATTGAAATCAGCGAACTTGTCCCAACCGTCATTCACCGCGTCGACCTTCGTCCGGTTTGGGCGGAAGAGGTCATTACGCAGTTGCAAATTATAAGGCGGGTCGGCAAAGATCAAATCCGCCGACGCTTCGGGCAGGTCGGCAAGCATGGAGATGCAATCTCCGCGCAGGATTTGATCAAGAGGTAGTTTGAGCACGGTAATTTGTCAGCCAGTGTTTCTACACTTAATTCTGTTGGGATGTATTCGCGGCCATATTGCAGTGGGGAAAAAGGGCATGAGTTCCACTCAGGCCAATTCTATCTGGTTTCGGTCACCTTTCGCAACCCGCGCGGACTTTCGGTATCGAGTCCCTTTGTGCGTGTGAGATGATAGGCAAATAGCTGCGACGGGAGAATGCTTACGATTGGGGAGAGCCATTCGGGGACTTCGGCAGGGATTTCCATGGGCACCTGCGCCAGCGACAAAGCGCGCTTGTCATTCGAGATGACAACCAACTCCGCCCCCAATCCTTTGCGAAGCTTTCCGAGCGCCTCGAGCATCGCGCTAAAAACCTTACCTGTTGGCGCAACAGCCATCACTGGGAAGCCGCGCTCGACCATGGCGATCGGTCCGTGTAAGAAGTCTGCGGATGAGTATGGCTCGGCAATGATATAGGTCAATTCTTTGAGTTTCAAAGCCCATTCGAAAGCGGTCGAGTAGTTAAAACCGCGACTGATCACAACAGTTCGGTCAATGTATCGATAACGCGGCACAGACAACTCGATAGACCGATCTTGTTTTAGAGCAGATCTCATCCAACGAGGCAGGTTCCCCATCTCTTTCCACGTGCGCGCGTCGCCATTCAGGGCGGCTGACAACATCGCGACAGAAGTCAATTCGGCGGTATACGTCTTTGTGGCGGCTACAGCCCGTTCGGGTCCAGCCTGAACGTTGATGACAAAGTCGGAAGCATCCGCAAGCGGGGAGTTTGGTTCATTGGTGATCGCCAGCGTCGGGCATCCCTGACGCTTCCCCTCTTCCAACACGCCGACAATATCCGGCGACTGTCCCGATTGCGAAATGCCCACCACGAGCGCACCCCGCAACGAAGGAGGTTGAGCGTAGTAGGTGAAGAGCGAAGGCGTCGCCAGCGCAAGCGGGAGTCCGTTGCGCGCGCCCCAAAGATAGTTCGCATATCGTCCCGCGTTGTCGGATGTGCCGCGCGCCGCAAGGAAAACATATTGGATGTCGCGCTTGCGAATCTCGGCGGCTATTCTTTCCACTGTTATGCGCTGGGATGTCAACAACGACGCAGTGCGGTCGGGCTGTTCCAGGATCTCTGAATGTAGACTCATCGGTTTCTTTCTTTTTCGTTCATCATTTCTTCGAAGCGGGCGGCAGGTCGCGGGCCAGCAATACAGGGAAGCGTTGACTCTGCACCCGCTCGCGATGTGTGGCGTGCAGCAAAAGCGCCTCCCCCTCCATCTGCCACGGATAGGACATCAAACCGCCGCTACGCGCGAGTTCAGGTAGTTCGCGCGGCTCCCAAGCGGAGCCATCCGAGGGAGCGCCGCCGTACGAGCGATGCCAGCTATCCTCCACCCAAGATCCCCACCCCATGCCGCAAATCCCAAACGGATGACCGTCCGCATCCAAGAGATCCGCCGCCATCACGCGCTCAGCGTACTCACGCGGCTCATCATCTCCCGAAAGCCACGCGCGGACCCCGCCTGCGCGCGCAACGAACTCCCATTCGGCCTCGGTCAAGAATCTGCCGCTGGCTTGCTTCGCAATTTTGATCGCCGAGGGCGCATCATAAAGATAAACCTGATGTGTTGATTCCGCGATCTCCGCGATCTCCGCGCCCTTGGCGAACTTTTTGCCCTGAACCAAATTCAGCGGCGCAAACGCACAAAGGAAGGGAGAGATATTTACTTCGTGCAAGGGACGCGCGATTTCGGAGAGGTCGCGCAAAAACATTCTCGCTTCCTCTTCATCCCACTTCTTCATGAGACGGGTCAACTCGCGTTTTTCCGCATCGGATAACCCCATCGAAAACTTGCCGCCAGGGATCGCGACAAAATCCAGTTTCAGCGTTCTATCGCGAAAGCGCGCCAACTGATTCGCGCCGACAAAATCCACAAACGTGAATCCCGCGCCCACCGCGTGCGCCAACGACTGTGCGGCTTTTTGGCGTTTCACTTCGGGGAGTTTCGTCCACGCGGCGAGAGTGGAAAATTCCTTCCATTTCTTCGCATTCGAGACGTTGCGCGCTGATGGCCGAATCGGCGGCACGACGGGAAGTTCGCGCTCCTCGAACAGGCGCGCCAAAACCGCCTCGTCGAAGGTCGGCTTCTTTTTCTTCCAGGTCTTTCGGGAGCCCACTCCATATTTATCGCCGATAATATCCAGATCAGCGGCGTTTAGATATTGGGCAAGTTGAGCAGGCGAATCCATCTGGTCGAGCAATGCGCGGGCGATCGCCCCTGGGAATTTCTGAACGTTTTTGAGCGAGACCCCAGCGCTCGCTGCGATCTCAGATACACGCGCACCCCCCAGCCAAAGGATTCCTGACATGGCAAATGGATATTGCCGATAATTCAAACCCATATTTACGCCTCAATTGAAGAAAATAATATACCTGCTAAAGTATACAATTAATGCCCCCATCTTGGGCATGGATTATTTTGGGGTCTTGACTCATCCTTTCGATTACGCTAGAATATTTAGGCAAGACTAAATTTTATAT
>CAYNQA010000337.1:0-3456 GCA_964399225.1 uncultured Anaerolineaceae bacterium | reverse complement strand
TGTTCGTAGCCATGTAGGCCTCCTGACATGATGGATGGTATTTGATGCAAATTCGCGTCTTGCAGGACCCAGTGGCGGGTGCCTGCATGGTTGGCATTCTCCTTAGTTTGAGCCGGGCGCACCTCCTACATGGATGCAATCGGAAAAACGCTTGTCGGAATTCATAAAGCGCATCTCGCTTATCTCAAGATGTATTTCAAGTCGTCGGCGATCTCGTCGCCGGTGACCCCGAAGGGAAACACAAGTTTTAGATAACCGTTACGGTCAATGACCATTAATGTAGCGGTGTGATCGATCAGGTAATCGCCATTGGATGTGACCTCGCCGCTGACCTCGTAAAAAATGCCATATAGCGAGGCGATGGTCTCGATCTCTTGCGGAGTGTTGGTGCCGCCAATAAAGTTCGGGTGGAAGTGTCCCACGTATTTCGCGAGTTTCTCTGGTGTGTCGCGGCCCGGGTCCACGGAGATCATGATGACCTGCACATCGTCGGCTTTTTTGCCAAGATCATCCAGGGCAGTTTTCACGGCGCCGAGAGTGGCGGGACAAACATCCGGGCAGAAGGTATAGCCAAAATACACCAGCACTACCTTGCCGCGATAATCACTCAGCTTGACAGTTTTTCCACCAGCTACGTTGAGGCTGAAATCATACGATGGGTCTGATGACTGCAGGACTGTTCCATGGAAGGTGTGCGGACGCAAAAAATAGACCGTCGCAACGATCAGGGCGACAGCCGCCAGGGATGAAATGATGACGAGCAGGCGTTTGTTGTTCATGATTGCTTTAAGGCGCATAACACAGGAAGAGGTGCGCGGCCTCGTATGCAAGCTTGTTGGCGCCGGTGGCGTTCTGGACTTCTTCAGCCAGCACCGACATGTGACGCAGGATGCGATCTGCCGTGGAGACTTCCGTGGAGTAGCGATACTCGCCGCGGATCACGCCCCAGCCGTCCACGAGGATGAAGGTGGGGTCGAAGGCGAAGGAACCGTCATCCTTGGGGGCGTAGTAGGCCTCGAAGCCGGTGCCGATGATCGTCTTGAGAAGCGATGCGTTTTCTGTGGTGGCAAAGATCCACTTGGCGTTTTTGGCAGAGATCGATTCGGCGTAGGCATTAAGAGCCGAGGGTGTATCCCGCTCGGGGTCGAACGAGATCGTTACGAATGTAAGCGGAATGTCGCCAAGGTTGGCTTCATCGCGCCGGGCAAGAACCTCCTGCATGGTCGAGTCTATGTTGTAGCAGGGGGCGGGGCAACTGGTGTATGTGAAGGTGTAGAGAACAAGGCCTCCGCGCAAGTCTTCGTTGGTGATGCGCGCGCCGTTTTGGTCGGTGAGTGCGAAGGCGGGAGCAAGTTTGATGCGCGGAAGTACTTTGATCGGCTGGAACACCTTGAAGGCGAACGCGCTCGCAACAAGCAGGATCGCAAAGCCATAAAAGATGCGCATGAAGGTTTTATTCATGGTTAGACGGTCACCAATTCTTCGGCCTGCAGTGTTTCCAGCGAGGCGCCGTCCACGAGCAGACTATCAAAGGTCGCGCTTTCGAGTTCGGCGCGAATGACATCCTTCAACCGCTCCCAGCGGCGGTTGACCGGGCAGGTGCGGCCAAATACGCATGAGTCCAAGTGCTCCACGCAATCGGAAAGCCAGATGGGACCTTCAAACGCTTCCACAACTTGAAGGAGATTAATCTCTTGTGGCTGGCGGGCGAGCGAGATGCCGCCATCGCGGCCAGGTTGAGTGATGATGAAGCCCTCCGCCGCCAGTGTGGCCACGATGCGCTGCAGAAAGGCGGGAGGAATGAGCATTTCCATGCGAATATCTGCTGTGGGAACGCGTGCACCTGCCGGCCGTTTAGCCAGGGCAAGCACAACTCGAACAGCATAATCAGTTTGGCGATTGATTCGAAGCATCTTTTATGGGGGTACCTTGACTCTTTTAGTCAAGGATTACTGCAATTGTAAAGTTTTTCCCTGTGTTGCCATGTGATAAACGTCAGGAATGTCTGTGACAAATGTAATTTTTTATTTTACGCGCTGACAATGAAAATGTGACATACATTGTCTTGTATTTTTCAGCCCAACACGGGTAAAGTCAACGTTGAAATGCAGGTTGTTTTGCTCGGTTTTGGAGTGTCCATCCAAAACGCCTGCGCTATAATGAAAAAAAACTTTCGGAGGAAGCATGCCTCAAACTCGTAATCGCGCTGTGATGATCTGGCTGTTCGTCTTTGCCTTTGTCGTGGCGTTTCTCGTTGTCTTCGGGGGAATCGTCCGCCTGACCCGCTCGGGCCTGTCCATTGTGGAGTGGAACCCGATCAGCGGTGTTGTTCCCCCCGTGGGCGAAGAAGCCTGGGCAGAGGAGTTCGCCAAATATCAGCAAACCCCGGAATATCTCCACATCAACTCATGGATGACAGTGGACGACTATAAGTTCATCTTTTATCTCGAGTGGATCCATCGCATCATCGCCCGCCTGGCGGGACTGTTCTATGCCTTCCCGGTTTTCTACTTCCTCTTCCGCAAAACCATTCCTTGGAAGGAGTTCGGCATCTACTTTGTGATGGGGATGCTCTTCATTGGCCAAGCCTTCATGGGATGGTACATGGTCGCGAGCGGACTCGTGGAAAAACCGGCCGTGGATCACTTCCGCCTCACCATCCACCTCCTGTTTGCTCTGACCTTGCTGGCCCTTGCCTTGTGGACGGCGTACGGGCATAAATACGGCTTCCCCCAACCGGGGACTCGTGCGAAGTGGTCGGCGGTGTCCATGCTGGCAGTTGCCTCCCTGGTCATCCTGCTGATCCAGATTTCCTACGGCGGTCTCGTGGCGGGACTCAAAGCCGGTCATGTTTCGAACACGTGGCCGCTCATGCTGGGACAGTGGATTCCCAAGGGCATCTTTGGTGCCGAGGGCTTCAACCCAAATAACCTGATCGAAGTCCCGCAGACCGTTGTCTTCATCCACCGCTGGTTTGCCTTCCTCGGTTTACTTGCCGTGCCTTACGTTTATTGGCAGGCGAAGAAGCGCAGCTATCCCGCCGAGATCCAGCGCGGACTGATGTGGTTGATCGTCGCTGTCACTACGCAGATCACATTGGGCATCATCACTGTGCTGACCAATGTGAACGTGCCGATTGCATCCATCCATCAAGCCGGCGCAGTGACGTTGTTCTGGCTGGCGATCTTTTTCATCCACAGGCTGCGCGCGTTTGATCGCGCTCGTGCAAGTTGACCATTCCTAAACCAAATAAAAACGGACAGGTGTTGAGCCTGTCCGTTTTTATTCACTTCTCTTTCTCGAACCTTGCCGCGCCAGACTTTGTGAGGGCGGCTAGTTCTTTGAATAACTCCACTTCGACGGTTTTGAAGTTGAAGCAGGATTTTCCCTGCATCCGTTTTTTGAGCGCAGGTGAAATTTCTTTGGCCAGATCAGGGTACATGTAGACTGGCATCA
>CAYNQA010000336.1:0-3456 GCA_964399225.1 uncultured Anaerolineaceae bacterium | reverse complement strand
AGGATGTCGAGCAGGAGGACGAAGCGGTTGCGAACTTTCATAAGGGATGAAGGATGAAGGCGAAAGGATGAATAATTTGCATCACGAACATTTAGCCAATTTTTTGGCCTAGACAGTTAACGCCGCAGGAAAAGGATTTGCCGGATGAATGTGTCAGGGTCACAAAGCAGTCTGGGCAATAATCGTCTTTGAAGGGTGACGGGCGGAATTTCATGATTACAGTAGAGATGTCTTGAACGGTAAAACCTTCTGTATTCAAAATTTCCTCGAACCTCATTCGTAGAGCAAGGAATGATTTCTGCAAAAGCTCTGACATTTCAATGTTTTGAGGATAAGACTCGTCGTCGAGAAGATCGATCTCAATAAATTCAAGGTTGTTCGCTTTGCATGCCTGTAAGACATACGGATTAACAACTGACAGACCACTCACCGCATGATGGCCTATATCGTGGCAAACACTTTTAAGTCTGTTCAACGATGCCATAAAGATAGATAAGGAGGATTTGCTAATTTTTCCTCATCCACTCCACAGTTTGACTCAACCCCTCGCCGAGACCCACCTCCGCACGGAAGTGGAGCAGGTCGGCGGCTTTGTGGGCGGAGCCGATGGAACGGTAGATGTCACCAGCGCGGGGTTCGGCGAATTGCGGCTCCGGCGCGGACGGGAATAACTCTTGCAAATGTTCAACGAGGTCGAGGACGCGTGTCTCAATGCCGGTGCAGATATTGAAGATCTGGCCGGGCGCGGCAGGATGTTCGGCGGCAATTAGATTGGCGCGCACCACGTCGCCGACGTAGATCAGGTCACGGGTCTGGCCGCCGTCACCGTAGATGGTGATGGGCTTGTTGTCGAGCAGGCGCTGGATGAAGATGGGAACCGCCGCGGCGTACTGCGAGTCCGGTCGCTGGCGCGGACCGTAGACGTTGAAATAGCGCAGGGCAACCACTTCGAGGCCGAAGGAAGTGGTGTAGAGCTGGCCGTAGATCTCGTCCACGCGTTTGGAGACGGCGTAAGGCGAGAGCGGACGAAGCGGACTTTCTTCGGTCAGCGGGTAATCCTCTACGTCCCCGTAGACGGCGGCGCTGGTGGCAAAGACCACGCGCTTGACACCGGCTTTGCGGGCCGCGTCGAAGAGCAGGCCAGTGGCGGTCACGTTCACGTCGAAGCAGTCGTTCGGTTCCGCCATGGACTGCGGGACGGAGACAAAGGCCGCCTCGTGGAAGATCGTGTCCACGGCGTGGCAGGCCTGGGGGAGGCATGAAGCGTCGCGCAGGTCGGCCTCGATGACGTCCACGTCGAGTCCCGCAAGGTTTTCGCGTTTCCCCGTGGAAAAATTGTCCAGCACGCGGACGTTGTCGCCGCGTTCGAGAAGAGTCCGCACGATGTGCGAACCGATGAAACCGGCTCCGCCGGTGACGAGTACGTTCATGCTACCTCCCCGCCGCACGAATGACCGTGCCGATGGTGCGAAGAATGATCTGGATATCCATCAACAAGGTGCGATGTTTGATGTAGTAAAGATCGTATTCGAGTTTGACTGCGGTTTCGGTGACGCTGGCAACATAGCCATAGTTGATCTGTGCCCAGCCCGTGATACCGGGCTTGACGAGCAGGCGCGCGCGGTAGAAGGGGATCTGCTTCTGGAATTCGGCCACCAGTTCCGGGCGCTCGGCACGCGGACCGACGATACTCATCTCGCCGCTCAAGACGGTCAGGAATTGCGGCAGTTCATCGAGGCGGGTCTTGCGCAGGAAGTTACCCACGCGAGTCACTCGCGGGTCGTTCTCAGTGGCAAGGCGGGCTTTACCGTCGGCTTCGGCGTTCTGGAACATGGTGCGGAACTTGAAGATGCGGAACAGCGATGCGCCCTTGCCGAGCCGCTCCTGCGAATAAAAGATCGGGAAACCGGTCTCGATGACGATCGCAAATGCCACGAAGGGCAGGAAGAACAGGAAGATCAACGTGCCAACCAGCCCGCCCAGCAGGTCGAGGAAGCGTTTGGCGAGTTCGTAGAATCCGCTCACACGGGCCTGGTCCACGAAAGAACGGACCAGCCAGTCCGATTCGAGGTGATGGATCGGCACGCGTCCGATCATCTCTTCGTAAAGGGTCGGCATGGGGACAATTTCGAGGCCCTCTTCCTGTGCATCCAGGATGCGCTGGAATGTGATACCGCGCATCACGCCCATGATGCCGATCACTACATCGGAGATGCGCTGGTCCTCGATCACTTGCAGCATTTGCTCGCTATTTCCGAAGACCGGGAACCCCTCAAAGTCCTTGCCGATCTTTTCGCGGTCATCATCGATGAAGCCGACGAACTGGAAGGGCGGCGGACTGAGCGTTCGATACAGGCGGGCCAATGTGCGTCCCGCTTTGCCGGCGCCGATCACAAGGATCCGGCGCTGCATTCCCGATGAGGTGTAGAGGCGAATATAAAGTTGGCGCCATCCAAGGGTAAGCAGGGAAGAATAAAACAGGAACGCCCCAACGATGATACGCGGCAGTTCTTCGGGAGCGCTGTACAGCAGGAAGAACAATGAATACAAGACCAGCCCCACAAAGGCCGCAATGGAAATGCCGCGCGAGGTGCGGCGGCGATTGGCGGCGGAGTGCGGGTCATAGAGGTCCACCAGCAACAGAACCCAAACGATCGGCAGCAGGTAGAACCAAAAGGGCACATCCGTGCTGGGGAAGAATTTCAAAGCACGGCTGATGTTGATGCCGCTGGCAACCAGTTTGTAAAGCGAATATCCCCACCAGGTATAGTAAGCGCCCACGCCGGCGATTGCAGAGGCGATCAAGTCACCAAAAAAGAGCAGGGTGCGGTGCTCACTGGGACGCAGACGCAAACCCACGGGTCGGGTCGGACGCTCAGCCATGCTTCGCCTCGCCGGGTCGGGTCATGCTCCAGAGGAATCCCCCGCCCCACGCAAAATGGATGGTGCTAACCGCCAGCGGAAATCCCAATGCCAGGGCGGGACGTCCGCGCCGCGCGGCTTGTAATATGCCGGCCCCGAAGAGCACCAGCGCGTACAACAATATTTCCGCGGCGAACAGCACGCGTGCGGGGAGCCAGAACGAAAGCAAGGCCAAGCCAATGATGCTCGCAACAAAGACCGGCGGGATGGCCTGCCGCCAGCGAAGCGTGCCGGGATAGCGGCGCAGCATGCGCCACTTCCAAAATCCATATCGCCAGTACTGTTTTGCAAGAGCGCTCAATGTGGAGCGCGAAAAATATATGGATCGGATGCGCGGATCGAGCCAGACCTTTTTTCCCGCCTGCCGCACACGCACGTTGAACTCGTAATCTTCGTTGGTCAAAAGGGTCTCATCGAATTTGCCGATCTCATCCACGAGGGATTTGCGATAGGCTCCGAAGGGGACCGTGTCTACCTCACCCGCTTTGGGGTTGAGGCGATACGCCGCGTCACCAGCTCCGAGCGGGTGCGAAG
>CAYNQA010000335.1:0-3460 GCA_964399225.1 uncultured Anaerolineaceae bacterium | reverse complement strand
AGTGTCAAACGCATTGCGATATACCCCGGGCGGGGGCATCATCCAGGTCATGCCGGCAGGAAATTCGATCGCGGTCACTGATAGCGGGCCGGGCATCGCACCGGAAGATTTGCCGTACGTGTTCGAGCGTTTCCAGAAATCGTCCGACTCGGGCGGGATGGGATTGGGGCTTTCGATCGCGAAATACATCGTAGAGGCGCACGGCGGGACGATCCGCGCGGAGAATGCGCCCGGGGGCGGGACGACGATCTCATTTACGCTTGGATAAGCGGAGTGCAGGCGGGCTAAATGCGGGCTGAAGCCCGCACTCCCTAGATTCGAGAAAAACTCTGGTAAAATAGGCGCCTGTGGTTCAGGCTGGTGAGCGCGTGACTTTCCACGCAACCCCTCTCTCTCCGCATGAGCCCAACCTAATCAAACAATCAAACAGCAAGGAGTTAGTTTCCGATGGTTCGAATTCGTCTTCGCCGCGTTGGCCTCAAGGGCCAGCCGTCCTACCGCATCGTTGCGGCGGACAAGGAAGCCCCCCGCGACGGCCGCTTCCTCGAAATTTTGGGATTCTACAATCCCCGCACCAATCCTTCCACCATCACCCTGCATGAGGATCGCATCTACCACTGGATGAAGAACGGCGCCCTGCCGACCGAATCTGTGGAACGCATCTTCAAGAGCGTTGGCACGCTGGACCGCTTCGAACGCCTCAAGAAGGGCGAGTCTGTTGAAGCTCTGCTGGCCGAAGCCGCGCAGGCCAAACCCGCAGCCAAGTAATTACACAGTACGCACTACGCAATCGACCTGATCGCATTGCGTAGTGCGTAAGGAAATCCCATGAAAGAATTGATGGAATACATCGCCAAGTCGTTGGTGGAACATCCCGAAGATGTCCAGGTCAGCGAGTCTGGGAGCGGCGATCGCTTGCGCCTCGAACTCAAAGTCAATGCCGACGACATGGGCCGCGTGATCGGCAAAAGCGGGCGCGTGGCCAACGCCATCCGCGCGCTGCTGCGCGTGGCTGCCGAGCGCAAAGGCAAACAGGTCACGCTCGACGTGTTGGAACCGTAATGACACGCAGAACTTCCCCAGCGTCCGCTGGTTCAGGCTCGCCGACCGGCGAGTCTGTTTTTTTGACCGTGGGTTTCATTCGCCGTCCGCATGGCGTGCGCGGCGAGATGATCATGGACATCCATACCGACTTTCCGGAACGGCTCAAGCCCGGCACGAAAGTGTATGTGGGCGAGGAACACAAACCGATGACGATCGCATCGGCGCGTCCGCACGGGACGGGGATGCTGGTCGGCCTTCGCGGGCTGACGACTCCCGAGTTGGCCGGTCAACTTCGCAACACGTACGTCTACGTTCCCGCCAAAGACCGTCCGCCCCTGCCGGATGGAAAACTCTACCAGCACCAGATCCTCGGCATGAGCGTCGTCACCGACGATGGAAAGAATCTCGGCAAATTAACCGATATCATCTCCACCGGCGCGAATGACGTGTACGTGGTGACGGCAGAGGATGGCAAAGAAGTTTTACTTCCCGCCATCAAGGATGTGATTTTGGGATATGATGTGCCGAACAGCGAGATCAAAGTGCACTTGCTGGATGGATTGCTGGATTCATAACTTGAAGTAATCCCGAAGGGATGCAATGATTGTAACGACGGAACGCCGCATAAACTTCAATCCCGAAGGGATGGTATGATTTATCGGGATGCCACCCCTCCGGGGTTTTGAATTCCTCCTATCTCGAATCTATAATCAGGTCACCCCTTCGGGGTTGGACAAACCATCTGATGGATAAACGCTACTGGATCGGCTTCAATCTTGTGAAGGGAATCGGCGCAGTGCGCGTGCGCGCACTGTTGTCTTATTTCGACTCGCTCGAGGAAGCCTGGTCTGCCACGGGGGAACAATTGCAGGAGGCGGGGCTGAGTCCCAAGGTCGCGGAGACTGTGGTAAAGTTGCGCGCCAGCGTGGACTTGAACCGCGTCGTTGAAAATATCCAGAAGCAGAATATCAATGTACTTACGTGGGAAGATGAACTTTATCCCCCGCGCCTGAAAGAGATCGAACAACCGCCGCCGGTGTTATACGTCCGCGGCGACATTACAATGGAAGACCACTTTGCGGTTGCCATCGTGGGCACGCGCCGCATCACGCCGTATGGGCGTCAGATCACCGAAGAGTTGGCGCTATTCCTTGCCAGCCAGGGCATTACGGTCGTCTCCGGGCTGGCGCGCGGCGTGGACCAGGTGGCTCATTCCGCGGTGTTGAAAGCGGGCGGGCGTACGATCGGCGTGCTCGGCTCCGGCGTGGACAAGATCTATCCTCCCGAACACCTGCAGATGGCCGAGAAAATGATGAAGCAGGGCGCGGTCGTCAGCGATTATGCAGTAGGGACTCCGCCCGATTCCTCGAACTTCCCTCCGCGCAACCGCATCATCTCTGGGCTTTCGATGGCGACCGTGGTCATTGAAGCCGGTGAGACCAGCGGCGCGTTGATCACCGCCGAGTTTGCCGCCGAACAGGGACGCGAGATCTTCGCCGTGCCGGGCAGTATCCTTGCACCGCAAAGCAAGGGCACGAATAAATTAATTCAAAATGGCGCGCATCCCTTATTGACCCCGCAAGATCTATTGCAAGCTCTCAACCTGACCCGCGCCGGTGAATTCAAAGCCGCGCGCAAAGCCATTCCCACCGATGCACTCGAAACGCAATTACTGGGTGCATTGAGCAGTGAGCCAACCCATGTGGATGATATCCGCAACTCGACCGGTTTACCGATCGAGAAGGTCTCCGCCACACTTACATTGATGGAATTGAAAGGCCTGGTCCGTCAAGTGGGCGGGATGAATTACGTTGCAGTCCGCGAAGATCAGGCAGATTATTCCACAAAATAATAAATTAAGATGGATTGCGGCGTTCAAGCCGCAATTAGCAGGCTAAAGCCTGCACTCCAAAGATAAAAACTATGACAGACATTCTCGATCACACATATGCAGTCATCATGGCGGGCGGAGGCGGGACCCGCCTCTGGCCGCTTTCGCGCAAGAATAAGCCGAAGCAAATGTTGCCGCTTTTGGAAAAGGATCAAACCCTCTTCCAAACCACGGTGCAGCGCTTGCAGGGATTACTTCCACCGGAACGTATCTTCGTTGTGACGGTGGCCGAACAGGCCGAGGCTTTGCGCGAACAGACGCCCGAGATCCCGGCTGAGAATTTTGTCATGGAGCCAGCCCCACGCGGCACCGCGTCTGTGGTAGGATTGGCGGCTGTTGCCCTGCGCCAGCGCGACCCCAATGCCGTGATGGCTGTGTTATCTGCCGATCACTTCATCCGCAACCGCGACCTGTTCCATTTGTTGATCCGTGTGGCAGTGGATGTGGCGGAGAAAGATTATCTCGTCACGCTCGGTATTACGCCGACGTATCCGGCGACTGGTTATGGTTACATTCAGCGCGGCG
>CAYNQA010000334.1:0-3482 GCA_964399225.1 uncultured Anaerolineaceae bacterium | reverse complement strand
ATTACCTGTCTCCGTTATTTTCTGAACCTTATTCAGATCCTCGCGTGCAACCCCAATAAAAAACATCGCCTGCGGTTCCCACGTCTCGGGCGTGTCCGCGCGGACGGCGGTACGGTCACGGCAGAGCAGGATGGGAGCCTCGTGGATGCGGTGGAGGGAGGTGGTCAACGCGCGGGCGATGGGTGGTCGGTCATCGTGTCCCCAAGCGTTTCTTCAATTCTTGCAAGTGTTTGAGAATATCGGGATGGAAGTCAAATTGATGCGCGCGCGGCAGGGCTTCCTGAATGATGCGCTCGAATTCGTCCATGTCCACGTGATTGTGTTGAACGAGAAAGACCAGGTCATCGTAATCGGTATCCGCGCCGCGATCCACTTTGCTCAGGGCAATGCTGTACGGGTCGGCGATGAAGATTTCCAAATTCCCAAATTGACCAGCGCGAATAACACGCGCTTCACTGCCCTGCGGCAGGGGAATAAATTTATCCAGAGGCACAGGCTCCGCGTCAATGTCCAATTCTTCCGCAATGCGCAGAATGATTTGGTGCAAAGGCTCTGGATGAACATCGTCGCCGATAAAATCAATGTCAACAGTGGGGCGGAGACTTCCAAGCAGTGACAATGCGCTGCCTCCGATCAAAATCAATCGGGAGGCGGGTGGGACGCGCATTCCGATCGATTGCAGGACAGATTGAATCTCCGCGTTATCCATGCCCCACCTTGTTTCGGCGCTCAAATCCCTTGCGCCAGACTTGTTCCGCGTGCTGGTATGTAGCAAGCCAGTTGACATACGAACCGCTCAATTCCGCATGACGTTTCGCCAGCATGCGCAGGTTTTCATCGGGGTCGTCAACGGGCATCAGATTCAAATCTTTAGAGAAATGATCAGGCAGGGAAAGGTTCAATTGATATTTCTTTGTCAGCCATACCGACGCGCTGTAATAACATCGGAGCGTGAGTTGCGCAGACGGATCAAGTCTTTTTGCCACCGCGCGAACACGCGACGCATATTCGGGATGTTCAAGAAAGAGGGGGATGAGCGACAGGCGCAGGCGGGCTTCATCGCTTTGGGCAAGCGCGGCGATCAAATCGGCAGGATGTTTATGTAGGGATCCATCGTTGCCGTTTCCACCCATGATGAAATTAACGCCCAAAACATGCAGGGCATTCGCCAGTTGGTCACCTGTGGTCAAGGATTTCATGGGTGAATTATATAACACCTTTGGCGAGAAAGAACGCTAGCCGATCTTTATCGCTTCTCCCACCGGCTTGACCACCTTCCCCTTCGGCTGCTCCGCCGCGACCCCAATAAAATACATCGCCTGCGGTTCCCACGTCTCGGGCAGATCCAGCGCCTGGCGCGTCTCGGCCTGCGCGTAGAGCGGCCAGCAGATCCAGTTGGCGGCGAGGCCTTCGGCATGGGCGGCGAGCAGGAGGTAGGTCCCTGCGGCGGCGGCGGACTGGATGGACATGACATGCTCCTCGGGCGTGTCCGCGCGGACGGCGGTGCGGTCACGGCAGAGCAGGATGATGACGGGCGCTTCCGCGATGCGGCGCAGCGAGGTGGCGATGCGTTTCTCGGTCTCGGCTTCGGATGCGCCGGCGGAGGACATGTCCGCGCGGAGGGAGGAGGTCAGGGCGTTGGCGAGTTTCGTTCGGTTATCCGCAGACCCCGCAAGGGGGCGATGTTTCTCAGATTTGGCAGATTTTTCGTTAATTTTTTCAGATTGAGTAATGACAACGAAGCGCCAGGGTTGGAGGTTGTGGGCGGAGGGGGCGTGGGCCGCGGTTTCGAGGATGCGCGCGAGGACCTCGTCCGCGACGGGCGTGGGTTGGAAGCGGCGGATGGAGCGGCGGGAACGCAGGAAGGCGTGCCGGTCAGTGGGCGCTGACATGAGTCGGCTCGATGCGGAAGATGACGCGCACCTGTCCGGGCCGCAGCGTCCACGGTTCGTTGTCGTAGCGCAGGCTGAGTTTGTTGATGTGCTCGTCGCCGCCCTCGGTGGTGTGTCCAACCACCTTGCCGCGGATCTGGATGAAGCGCAGCGGGTCGTGCGGATCGGGGATGACCATGGCCACCTGCGGACGCGCCTTCATGTTACGGTCCTTGACGCGGCCGAGGGCGGTGTTGATCAGGATGTGATCGCCGTCCGTGTCGAACCAGACGATGGTCAACTGCGGCGAGCCATCAGGCATCAGCGTGGCGAGGTAGAGATAAGCCTTGGTCTTGGGGTCGAGCAGGTCGTGAAATTCGTTGGGGATGGAGTTCATACTGGCTCCTTATTTTTTATCCGCAGATTTTAGATTTCAAATTGAATTAAAAATCTGCGTCCTTCTGCGTAATCTGCGGATTGATCACCGGAACATATCCTGGTCTTTGGGGCGCAAGAGTTCCTGGAGCGAGCCTTCGCCGAGCGGGTACGGGAACCCTCGCACGTGGACAACGGGCGTCCCTTCGGCGGCCTGACCCATCACGAGGCTGGCGGCGGCTGCCAACTCGTCCGCGACGCCGACCACGGTCACGCGCAGGGTGTATCCGAACAGGTCCTGCCAGCCGCGCTCGTCCACCACGCCGGGGATGCCGCTCAGCCCGATCGTCACGCCGACGGTGCCGATGCGCCACGCGCGTCCGTGCGAGTCGATGATGACGATGCCGATCCGTTTCCCCGTCGCCGACTCGATCCTGTCACGGATCATTCTGGACGAGGCATCGGGGTCGGTCGGGAGCAGGAGGACGTGCTCACCGCTGCCAACCCCCAGTCCCTTCCCTGAAAGCGAAGGGGAGCCAGTCTCCCCTCTCCAATTGTATTCATTTGGGGAGGGGCTGACATTCGAATGGTCAATGCCCGCGTTCGCGCAGACGAAGCCGAGGCGGTGCTCCACGATGATGGTCCCGACCCGCACGCGCAGGACTTCGTTGCTCTCTTGCAGCATCAACTCCACCACGCGCGCATCCTTCTCCGCCTGCCGGGCTAATTCCATAGCGCGCTCGCCCGGCGTGACGGTGGTCAGGTCCACCATGCGGCCTTCCGATTTGCTGACGATCTTCGACGCGAGGACGAGGATGTCGCCATCCTCCAACGTCAAAGCCGTCTCATGCACGGCGCGGACAATAATATCCGCCAAGTCATCATCTCGGCGGATCAGGGGGATATTCTTGAGGGGGGTGAGGGTGAGTGATTTCATCCGCAGATTACACAGATTGGGCAGATCTTTCCTTTGGGGAAAATAGTTGCGTCCAGATACGCCGCTGGGGGGCGCGCTCAATTACTGGTTTCATTAGAATTTATCGATAACAGCACAGGGTTTTTTTTATCCGCAGATGACACAGATTTTCGCCGATTTTTTCTCTTGAAAATAATCAATCTGCGTCATCTGCGAAATCTGCGGATTATTTATGGATGCCCGTGATCTTAATCCCGGCATGCGTGCTGCCATACTTCTTGTTGATGCCGATCAACACGCTGGTCAGGCCTTCCACCACC
>CAYNQA010000333.1:0-3487 GCA_964399225.1 uncultured Anaerolineaceae bacterium | reverse complement strand
ACAACGAGCAGAACTTTAGCGAAGTGCACGCGAAATTCTTCAACGAACGCATGCAGTCGCTTGATTGGCTCAGGAACCTGGCCAGAGCGGATTGGGATACTCCCTATGAGGATGAGCACGGTACCGCCACCGCTGGCGAGTTTTTCGCCTCATGGATCGCGCATGACAATTTGCATATCCGCCAGTTGGTGGAATTGCGCCGCGCACGCATCGAGAAAGTCACACAACCCTACCCCATCGAATACGCAGGTGAGTGGTAACATAAGTCACAGCGGGCATGGGGGAATACATTTACAATCGCATTATGCGCATTCTGGCGATCATCTCTGGCGAGTATGGCCTCCGTCACGTGGACAATATCCGTAAGCACGCTCCTGACGGCTGGACGATCGAGACGTGGAAGGCTCCCGCAGCCTTTCCGTTGATCATAGATTATCCCGAAGACTATTTGCCAAAGAGCTTTGCTCCTGCCGATCTAATTCTCTCCTTCGCTGAAACAAAATCTGTAGCAGAATTGATTCCCGAGATCGCGACGATGACCGGCGCGCGTGGTGTAATCGTCGCCGTGGATAGTGAGTCCTGGCTCCCACGTGGACTCGCGCGTCAACTCACGGGATGGCTGGCGCGGCAGAATGTAGCCTGTGCCACACCCAAGCCTCTCTGCTCGCTGACCGAGCGCGACTACAAAGTAACGCGTCGCGAGCGCGAGACGTACGAGAGCGAGGTCATCTCAGAGTTCGCGCAGCACTTCGGCCAGCCAGACATCCGCCTGACCGTGGACGAGGAATCCCGAACGGTATCCGCCGCCGAGGTCCGCGTGGATGCGGTGTGCGGGTGCGCGCGTCACGTCGCGGAGAAATTGATCGGCATATCGGTGGATGAAGCAGAAGAACGCGCGGGGTTGTTTCATCATCATTTTCCGTGCCTTGCGAGCATGGTCAAGTTGAACGATTACAACCACGATACGTTGATGCACGAGTCGGGGCATTTGCTGCAGGAAAATTTGGCGGGACAGTTGAAGCCGTTCAAGCAGACGAAGTACATTTCCCCCGGAACAAAGAGCGAATAGTTTTCTGGAGTGCGGCCTTCAGGCCGCTGGTTGCAGGCTAAAGCCTGCACTCCATGTTTTATTCCTTCGGAATACCAACCTGGATCATCCCCTCCATCACACGGACCGGGTAGGCAGGGATGTCCACCACGGCGGGCATTTGCATGACCTTCCCATTGCGGACATCGAACTCTGCGCCGTGGCGCGGGCAGACGATATTGAAGCCTTCGAGGTCGCCGTCACCAAGCGGACCATCATCATGCGTGCAGACGTCGCCGATGGCGAAGACTTGCCCAGCAATGTTGAAGATCACAATGGGGCGGTCGGCAACATCTACAAATAACCGCTCGCCATTGGGGAGTTCGGAGGCGGGGGCGATTTCGATGAAGTTGAGTTTGGATTCGTCGAGGGTGGTGTAGTTGTACATAGGGGAAGGTACACAGGTATACATGTACACAAGTACACAGGTTGAAATCACGTGTTTACGTGTATACCTGTGTACCTGTGTACAAATTCACTCAACCAACTCATCACTCGCCTCCCCCAACCCATACACACCGGCCTTCAACACTTTGAGCGACAACAGTGCGCACTTCAAACGGACGGGGCCGAGGTCGATGCCGAGCAATTCGAGGATGTCGTCCTTCTTGAGTTTCTTCACTTCCTCGATAGGCTTACCAATGATGGATTCCATCAGGAGGTCGGCGGAGGCCTGTGAGATGGCGCAACCGTGACCGTCGAAGCGCGCATCGCTGACGTTGCCGTCCGCGTCCACACGCAGGTCGATCTGGATGTGGTCGCCGCACAGGGGATTATTGTCCGCAAACGTGATGTCGTGCGGATCCAGCTTTCCCCGATAGGAGGGGTTCTTGTAGTGTTCGATAATGACTTCGCGGTAAAGATCGTCCATAAGTTCTCCAGTGTCACGTGTCAGGTATCACGTATCAAGCAAAACGCACGTGATACTTGACACTGGAACACCTGACACCGATTTATCCAAACATTTCCTTGACTTTATAAATCCCGTTTACCAGCAGATCCACTTCATCTTTGGTGTTGTACATGTAGAACGAAGCGCGGCTGGTGGCGGGGATGCCGAATTTTTCGTGGAGGGGTTGGGCGCAGTGATGCCCGGCGCGGACGGCGATGCCATCCTTGTCGAGGATCTGGGCCACATCATGCGGGTGAACGCCTTCGAGGGTGAAAGCCGCCACGCCGCCTTTTTTGTCCGCGGAAGGACCGAAGACTTTCACGCCGGGAATTTCTTCAAGGCGCTCCAGCGCGTACTCGGTAATGGCGTGTTCGTGCGCGGAGATGGCATCCATGCCGATGCCAGTTAGATAATCCACGGCGGCACCGAAACCGATAGCTTCCGCAATGGCGGGAGTCCCGGCTTCGAATTTATGCGGAAGAGTGTTCGCGCGGAAGGAGCGCAGTTTGACTTCCTTGATCATGTCACCGCCGCCGAGGAACGGGGGCATGGACTCGAGCAAGTTGGCCTTGCCGTACAGCGCGCCAATGCCGGTCGGGCCGCACATTTTGTGGGCAGAGAAGGCGAGAAAGTCTGCGTCGAGGGACTGCACATCCACGGCGAGATGCGGGACCGACTGAGCCGCATCCACGAGGGTGACCGCTCCGGCGTCGTGCGCGAGGCGGATGATCTCCTTCGCCGGGTTGATCGTTCCGAGTACATTCGACATATGCGTGAACGAGACCAGCTTCGGCTTTCGGTCAAGCAGCTTGCGGTACGCTTCGAGGTCGAGCAAGCCGTTTTCGTTGACGGGAATGAAGTCGAGGTCAATGCCGCGTTCCGCCGCAAGCATGTGCCACGGGACAAGGTTCGAGTGGTGCTCCATCTCGGTCAGGATGACAAGGTCACCCGCTTTGAGATTCGCGCGCGCCCACGTGTACGCCACGAGGTTGATCGACTCGGTCGTGTTGCGCGTGTAGATTACCTGACGCGCAGAAGGAGCGTTGATAAACTTCGCGATACGTTCACGCGCGCCTTCGTAGAGTGCCGTGGCTTCTTCTGCCAATGTGTGCACACCGCGATGAATGTTGGCGTTCGACCGGCGATAATAATCATTCATCGCTTCGATCACTGCAAACGGTTTCTGCGACGTGGCAGTGGAATCCAGATAGATCACGCGCGCGCCAGTGGCGGTCTCGCGCTCAAGGATGGGAAAGTCTTTGCGAATCTCGTTGATGTTGAGCATGGAAAAAAAAAGAAGAAAGCGCGGACTATTCATCCGCGCGTTTTCTAGTATTCGGGGATGAAATCTTTCTTCACGGCCTTCTTAACGCCGGTGCCGCGGATCTGGTCGGAGGTGAGCGGATACCAGAGGATGCGGTCGGGCACCATCCAGCCGTCGGTGAGGAAGACGTTCGAACGGAACTGCACGGCCACCATCTTGTTATCCACCTGCACTACGATGCCTT
>CAYNQA010000332.1:0-3491 GCA_964399225.1 uncultured Anaerolineaceae bacterium | reverse complement strand
GATTTGAATTTACCCGAGTCTATGTTCAAGGGAGTTCTGTAATGACTGAAGACACCGTTGGTTCCACGCGTACGTTTGTTTTAGCGAAAGGATTCACACAGGCCGGTAACCATCCTGCATTGATTGGTGACGATGATTCCAAACGACTGTTTGCGGAGTTATTCGCCGATCCGGATCGCCCTGAGGTGCGACCGCAGGAGGCGTATCAGGCAATGCTGTCTTCCATTCAGCCGGGATGGACTCTGAGATTGATGCAGGTTTTCTGGCCGGACCCGGAACCGCGGGTGGAATTTCAAAATCATGTGAAGGAGTGGAAACAGCCAGAAGGGGATGGGCTGGATATTCTGCACCAGGGATTGATCCTTGCCACGCAGGAATATCCCCTACCGTTCGTGCGCCGCACGATCCTGGAATTTGTCTTGCCTGGTGACGAAGGGTTGGCTTGGTGGGAAGGCCTGACCGGGCTGTGCGCCGGCTTTGGCATACGTATCAATTATCTCGAACAAGCTGGGATCGAGGAACTAACCCGCTGGGTACTCAATCCGAATCTGGAATATCAGCGCTCGTAGAGCGCGCTGTTTTTACTTCACCAATCCAACCTTCTCGACGCGCAGATAAGGTTCTCCGCGCTCCACATCCATCTCCATCACGCCGGTGAGGAGCATGGGCGCGCTGGAACCCGCCAACGACTTTGCATTGCGATAGGCGTCCGGGAACAGGATCGCGTCGAGGGTGCCGGTCAGGTCTTCGATGGTTAGGAAAAGCATGGGATCGCCTTTGGCAGTGCGGCTGCGATGGGAGGTCTGACGCACGCCGGCCACCGTGACACGCCGTCCGGCGCGCTCCACTGCTTCCAGGATCGTGAGCGCGCCGGCGGCCATGATCTTCCCAGCTGCCAATTCCAGCGGGTGGGCATCGAGACTGGCGCCCAAGAGTTCCATCTGCGCCTCCACTTTTTTCTCGAGCGTCCAATCTTCCACGTTCGCATCCATCCAACCAAACAGGCTCATTTGATCGCGCTGCCAGCCGCCGCTTTGCAGCCGCCGTAGGATGGAAGGAATGGAACCCAGTCCTTCCAGTCCGCCGACTTTGGCCAGGTTCTCCGCCTCTTGTACGCGCGGGTCGACGCGCGTCAGGAAATCATCCAGGGAGGAAAATGGCGCAAGGCGGATGATGCGCTCAATGGTGCGACGCGTCAATTCCTTAACTTGCTCCAAGCCCATGTACAACATTCCATCCCTAACCTGAAAATTCGTACCGGAATAATTCACATGCGGTGGTCGCACACGTTGTCCCATGCGCCGGGCTTCGCTGAGATAGACGCGCTGGCTGTAATAGCCGCCCCAGTTGGCGAGCACCGCGGCCATGAACTCGGCCGGGAAATGCTCCTTACACCAGGCCGAGCGCCAGCCGACCCTGGCATAGGAGGCTGCATGTGCCTTGGGGAAACCGTATCCGGCGAAGGCCGCCATCAGTTCCCAGACGCGCTCGCTGGTTTCCAATGGGACGCCGCTTTTCTCCTGGACTTGGGAGACAAATTTGCGCTGTAGTTCCTGCATCTTCTTGCCCGGATCGAAGTAGCTCATGGCACGCCGCAACAGGTCCGCTTCCGCCAGACTGAAGCCGGCCAGTTCATGGGCGATGCGCAGCACCTGTTCCTGGTACAGGATCACACCGAAGGTCTCCTCCAACAAGGGTGCAAGCGTCGGATGGAGATGCTGGACTTTCTCCTCGCCTTTGAAACGGCGCACGAAGGCATCCTTCAATCCGCCGCTCAACGGCCCCGGACGATACAGCGCCAGCGCGGCCATGATGTCATCTTCGTTTTTGGCATGGATCTCGCGCAGGGTGGCACGCATCCCCGGACTTTCGATCTGGAAACAGCCGATGGTGTCGCCGCGTTCGACACGCGCCGCGGTGGTGGGATCATCGGAGGGAGTGGAGTCTAAAACCGCCAGAGGCGTAGTGAATCGCTCCGGTTGGTTTTGCTGGATGAACTCGGCCACGTCGCCGAGCACCGTCAGGCCGCGGATGCCGAGCAGGTCGATCTTCACCAAACCGAGCGCTTCCACCGCGTCCAAATCCAGTTGGGTGATGACCACCCCTTTGCCGCCCGAGCGCATCACGGGCACGAGATCGGTGAGCGCGCCCGGCGCGACGATCACCCCGCCGGGGTGCATCGAGAGATGGCGCGGCAATTTCAGGATGGCTTCCGAGTCATCGAAGATGGCTTGGTATTGGGGATAGGCGGCACGCAGTTCGGCAAAGGGAGAAACGGGTTCCCCGTTGGCTCCACGTTCTTCGAAGCGCGCCCACCAGGAATGCGGCAGTTGGTTCGCCAACTCGCGTACCTTGGTTGGTGAAAGACCGTATGCCTTGGCCACATCGCCTAGTGCCGAGCGCGGACGGTAGCGATTGATCGTGCCCACCATCGCCACGCGTTCTGCGCCATAGGTGTCGAAGACGTGCTGGATGACCGCATCCCGCCGGCGCGAGCACAGATCGGTGTCGATATCAGGCGGGGTGGTGCGGGCCGGGTTGAGGAAACGTTCGAAATACAGGTTCAAGCGCAGGGGATCGGGGCTGGTGATTCCCAGACAGTGCGCCACCAAGGAGGAAGCCGCCGAACCGCGCGAGGAAAAAGGCACGCCCGTTTCCCGGGCAAAGTCCAGGATGTCCTCCACGATCAGGAAGATCGGCTCGAAGCCCATGCGGGCGATGACTTCCAGTTCGTGGTCGAGGCGGGCCTGGATTTCCTGTGTGATTTTGCCATACAACATTTGTGCGCCGGCAAAGGCTTTCTGCCGCAGATGCTCTGCGGCGGTGACGCCGGGCGGCAGGGGCACGATGGGCATTTGGGAACTGCCAAGAGGCAGGTCGAAGCGGCAGCGTTCGGCGATCTCCTGGGTGGAGGCCAGGGCTTCGGGGAAATCTTGGAAACGGCGTTCCATTTCCTGGGAGGTGAGGAAATACGACTCGGTTGGCGCCAATACTGAGGGAGACAGCGACTCAATGGGTTGGTTCAGACGGATGGCAGTGAGCGTGCGTTGTAATCTGGCCTGATCGGAAGACAGGAAATATATAGAATGGGTTGCAGCCGTGGGCAGATTGAGCTTGCGCGCACGGCTCGTCAATTCGCGCGCCTGGACCGGGGTTCGCAATGCCACATACAAACGATTGGGAAAGATATTCACAAGCGGCTCCGGCTCGCCGCTGAATGCGATCAATCCCTCGGCATGGTTGGAAAGTAAGCCCAGCGAACAAGGTCTCTCTGGATCATCCTGCAAGGCCAACGCGCTGCTCAGGCGGCACAGGTTGGACCAGCCGGTCATGTTCGTGGCCAGAAGCTGAAATGGGCCAGAGTCCAGATCGATCTCCAGCCCAAGGATCGGTTGAATGCCCTCCTGCTTGCAGGCCAAGACGAACTCGATCGCGCCGGTGAGTAGGCGATGATCGGTGATGCCGAGGGATGTCATGCCCGCTACGTGTGC
>CAYNQA010000331.1:0-3498 GCA_964399225.1 uncultured Anaerolineaceae bacterium | reverse complement strand
GGCCCCAATGGACCCAGTGTTTGGAGTGTCGTCGAGACCTTCCTCACTCCGTAAGTCAAACCCGATCAACATCAGCCCGCCAAGTTTTGGCGGGCTGATGCATTTCAAAAGGTATAATCGCGCCGAGGAAAATCAAAAATGACATTCTCGATTGTTGCATTTGACCCGACCGACGGAGCCTGTGGTATCGCCGTGGCATCTAAATTTCCCGGCGTGGGCGCAGTGGTGCCGTGGGCACGAGCGCAGGCTGGCGCGGTCGCAACACAATCGTTCGCCAACACATCCTACGGCCCCAATGGTCTCGACCTGATGGCGAAAGGTCTCTCTGCCCAGCAGGCTCTCGAAAAACTTCTGGCCAATGATCCCGAAAAGGATCTGCGTCAAGTAGGCCTCGTAGACGAAAACGGAGGCTCCGCTTCATTCACCGGTCCGGGCTGTTTCGCGTGGGCAGGCGGACTCACCGGGCCGGGCTATGCCTGTCAAGGCAATGTGCTGGCAGGTGAGCAGGTGGTGAAAGCACTCGAACAAACCTTCCTGCAAACCAGCGGCGACCTCCCCTCGCGCTTGCACGCCGCCCTGCTTGCCGCCGACCGGGCCGGGGGCGACCGTCGCGGCCGGCAAAGTGCGGCCATTTACATCGTCAAGGCGGGAGGCGGATATGCCGGCTTCAACGACCGTTGGATGGACTATCGCGTCGACGATCACGAGGATCCGGTCCCGCGCCTCGGCGAGTTGATCGAAATGCATCGCCTATACTTCGGCAAAAGCGACGAGAGCTCACGCGTGGCGTTGACCGGCGAACCGCTTGAAGAAGTGACGAGACTCTTGAGCCGTCTCGGGTATCTCAAGGACTCCATTTCCTTCCGCGATGCTTTCTATGCCTTCATCGGCAATGAAAACTTCGAGGAGCGCGCCGACCCCGAAGGGACATGGATCGATGCGCCCGTGCTGGAATTCCTTCTCAAAAAATTTAGAGCCTGACAAAAAAACCCATCCATCTGGAACAAAATGCTGAACAACATCCGATCTCTCATCATCGACATGGACGGCGTGCTATGGCGCGACGAAGCGCCGATTGGCAACCTGCCCAACATTTTTGCGCGCATCCGCGAACGCGAATTAAAGTTCGTCTTTGCCACGAATAACGGCACGAAAACCCCGGAACAGTACATCGAAAAGCTCGCCCGCCTCGGCGTGATGGTGGAGCCGTGGCAGGTGGTCACATCTGCATTGGGTGTGGCGCACATGCTCAAGCGGAGTCTTCCTTCCGGAGCACCGGTCTTTGTTATTGGCGAAGACGGCATCAAGACCGCCCTGCGTAGCGAAGGATTCGAGATCGCCACGATTGAATCGGCGGAATCTGCACAAGCTGTAGTGATGGGCATCGACCGCGCGATCAGCTTCGAAAAAATGCGCGAAGCCACCCTGCTCGTCCGCCGCGGAATCCCCTTCTATGCAACCAACCCCGATAAAACCTTCCCCACCCCGCGCGGAGAGATACCGGGTGCCGGTGCGTGGATCTCGGTCATCGTAACAGCCAGCGGAGTCGAGCCGACCTTTGCTGGCAAGCCCTTCCCATTTCTGATGGAAATGTCATTGGAGCGATTAGGTACGGCAAAAGAAAACACCCTCGTCGTCGGCGACCGTCTCGAAACGGATATCGCCGCCGGGCAGGCTGTGGGATGCCCCACTGCGCTGGTATTGAGCGGCGTCAGCACCCTCGCACAGGCACAGGCGTGGAAACCGTCGCCCAGCCTCATCGTCCAGGATCTGGAAGCGTTAGTGAAATAAAGCAAAGACCTGCCTCGCGGCAGGTCTTTTATTGGTTATGGGGTTACAGTCGGAGTGGGAGTATCCGCCTTGGTTGCGGTCGGACCGGCTACTTTGATGACCACGGTCAGATAGGTTCCGAAGAACACTCCGCTGTCATCCTGCAGTTTCCAGTAGCTCTGCAGGTCGCCGGAGGTGTTCGGCGCAACCAGGTTGACGGAGATCTCGATCTGCTCATTCGGCTTGACCGTCTTGCCGATGGCAGTGGCTTGCCCGCCCATGGGAACCCCGATGCCGCCAAAACCAACTTTGAACGTGGGCGTCCATGTGCATGTGCCGACATTCTTCACGAGCCACGTCTTGGTAAACGTTTGTCCGGGCGCCAGGGGGGTGCCATCGGGCACAGTAATATCGCTGACCCACACCGAGTTATTGCAGGAACTCGTGGGCGCCGCCGAGGGCGCGTTCGTGCCCAGAATGACAAAGGTGGGCGGAGGGTTGGTGTTGGTCGGCGCGGGGGTGAGAGTGGCAGTGGCGGTTGGCTGGGCAAACGCTGTCATCGTCAAACCCATTGCAAAAGTCTGGATCGCCTGCTGAGCGATAAGGTTTGGGTCAACCGGTGTAGGTGTGGGTGTTTCATTTTTTGCGCCGCATGCAGAAAGGGCCAGCGCGAGAACGATCATAAGGCTGACAAAGATCAACTTGCTATTTTTCATTCGACCTCCAAATATCGATGTTAGCTGATTATAACGTGATTGGATGGGCTCGAGTTCCGCACAAGAGTACCCCCTGCCCGTGATAAAATGACCACCGCATGGAAGCCAACCCCCTCATTTACAACCTCGACATCGCCAGCCTGACCGACCTGTTGCGCACCTGGGACGAACCTGCCTACCGCGCCAAGCAGATTTGGCAGGGGATCTATCACCATTTCTACGACGCCCCGGACCGATTTACCAGCCTGCCGAAACCCCTGCGCGAAAAACTCGCCTCCAACCTGACCTTCAGCGGGCTGACCCCGGTCACGAAGCTTTCCTCCTCCGACCGCCACACCATAAAAACCCTCTTCCGTCTCAGCGACGGCAACGTCATCGAAGCCGTACTGATGCGGTATGACAACCGTAACACGCTCTGTATCTCCAGCCAGGCAGGGTGCGCCATGGGGTGTGTCTTTTGCGCCACCGGGCAGATGGGCTTCAAGCGCAACCTGTCCAGCGGTGAGATCGTGGCACAAGTAATGCACTATGCACGTTTATTACATGAGGAAGGCGAGCGTGTCACCAATGTAGTCCTGATGGGCATGGGCGAACCTTTCCATAACTATGACAACACACTCGCCGCCATTGATCGTCTCAACGACCCGGATGGATTCAACTTTGGCGCGCGCCGCTTCACCATCTCGACGGTGGGGCTGGTTCCGGCCATCCGGCGTTTTGCCGATGAAGAACGCCAGGTCAACCTCGCCGTTTCGCTCCACGCCGCCGACGATGCTACCCGCCTCGAAATGATGCCCGTGGACCGCAAATACCCCATCGCCGACCTGATCGAGGCTTGTCGTTACTACGTTCAAAAGACCGGGCGGCGTATCACATTCGAGTGGGCGTTGATCCACGGTGTGAACGACACCCCCGAAACCGCCCGTAAACTGGCGGCTTTGCTCAAAGGCCTGCTGTGCCACGTCAACGCCATACCGCTCAACCCGACCACTGGCTACAACGGCACTGCCAC
>CAYNQA010000330.1:0-3503 GCA_964399225.1 uncultured Anaerolineaceae bacterium | reverse complement strand
TACGGTGATGACCTCGGTTGCGAGATCTACATCATCCGCGTGGACGGCACCGACCTGCGACGACTGACAGATAATGCCTACTGCGATTATCAACCACGTTGGGGGCCATAAAAATATCACCACAGAGTTCACAGGGAATTTCAAAGAAAAAAATCTCTGTGTTCACCGTGCGCTCTGTGGTAAAACGAACTTACATAATCTGATCATCTGCATCTTTTCTGCGGTAAGATTACACAATATTTTTACTGGTGAGCCAAAGGAGATAACCATGGACCCCAAAGGAAAAGTTGTGATCGTGACCGGTGCGTCTTCGGGAATTGGCGAAGCCACCGCGAGACAGTTTGGCCGCGAGGGCGCGCGCATTGTGCTGGCCGCCCGCCGCGTGGACAGGCTCGAAGCGGTTGCGAAGGAAATCGCAGACATGGGAACGGGGGCTGAAGTTTTGGTGGTTGCCGCCGATCTATCCAAACTTGAAGATATCCAATCCCTCGTCAACCAGACCCTGCAAAAATTCGGCCGCATTGACGTGCTGGTGAACAACGCCGGGTTCGGTCGTTTAGATTGGCTCGAAAACCTCGACCCGATCAAAGATATTCAAGCGCAAATGGATGTGAATGCCATGGGTGTGATCCAGACCACGCGGCAGGTATTGCCGGTGATGATAAAACAGCGCGGAGGGCACATCATCAACATGGGCTCGATGGCGGGCCTGATCGGCACGCCGACGTACACCATCTACGCCGCCAGTAAGCACGCCGTGCATGGATTTTCCGAAGCATTGCGCCGTGAAGTGAAACCGTGGGGAATTGACGTTTCGGTGATCTATCCCGGTGGTGTGGTGACCGAGTTTGCCTCCCATGCTGGCATCAAACGCAAGACCAAAGCAAGCACGCCCAAGTTCATGTTGTTGACCGCCGATCAGGTCGGCGCGGCGGTGGTGAAAAGCGTGCGAAATCCGCGCGCGATGTGGATCATCCCCTGGCTGTGGACGGTCAGTGTGTGGATGAACCGCTTTGCCAATTGGTTGGTGGACTACACCACCATCACGCGTTTCACCATCCCTGAGCGCGAAGATGAGCTGAACAAAAAATAATAATAAAAAAAACTGGCTTCCGCGAGAAGCCAGTTTTTTTATCAGAACCCTTGGTATACGAACGTGACCAGTCCCGCTTGTGGACCAAGGAAGAGAATCATCAGCCAGATGGCAATGGCCAGCCCCCATGCCTGGCTGTTTGGACTCCACTTCATGAAGAATGCATCTGAGTTGTGTTTGCTCTCCTGCCAATCGAGCCAGAGGGATGCGGCAAAGGCAGGGAGGATATCCAGGAGCGGCAGGGGGGTGGAAATGCTGCCGGAGAAGCTAAAGATGCCTAAAGCGTAGTTGGCCGAAGCTCGAAGACTGGAGGTCGCAAAAGGTATCCAGGCCAGACTGATCAAGAGGAATACGAAAAGATTGGAGAGCACGCCGCGTATTTTGTTAGTCTCATGCGTACGCGGAAACCCAAGGATTTGCTCGCCGATCAAATAGAAACCATGAAGGAGCCCCCATCCGATCATGGTCAAATACGCACCATGCCAATATCCGCTGACAAGCATGGTAACCAGCGGTGGTGCAAAGGTGGCGATCCAGGCAGGCCAGCGATGTTGCATCAACCAGCGGCGAAGCGGAAAGAAAATGTAATCGCGAAGCCAGAATGATAAGCTGATATGCCAGCGGGTCCAGAAGTCGCTGAATGATTTCGCGAAAAACGGCTGTCGGAAATTCAGTTCGAGCTCGATGCCAAAGAGGCCGCTTACACCACGGATGATGGTGGTGTAGCCTTGAAAGTCGTTATACAGCCCGAAGGCAAATACCAGCAACCAGATCATTTTTTCGACCGACGAGAACGAGGCGGGGTCCGAGAAAACGGTGGCAGGGATAAGCGCGTTGATGCGGTCGGCGAGGATGACTTTGCGGAGAATGCCAACGAGGATGAGACCGACGCTCCGGGCGAAGGCAATATTGTCCACGCGGCGATCCGCTTCGAGGCGTGAAAGGAAGCGGGCCGGGCGTTCGATCGGGCCGGCAAGGAGCTTCGGGAAATAGGTCAGGTATAGCGCGAAGTCCACGTACGATCGGGCAGGCTGGGACTGTCCACGGTGAATGTCGAGCAGGTACGAGATGGCTTGCAGGATATAGAACGAGAATCCGATCGGAAGCAGCAGGCTGAGTGCATCGGATGTGATGGGGATGTGAAGCAGGCCGGCCAGTCCGCCGCCGTATGGGCCAGAGAAAAGTTTGAGCAGGGCGAAGGATGCGATGTTGATGGTCAAGCCGAGGCGGAGCCAGCCGCGGGACTCAACTTTCTGCCCGATGAAATAATTGATCAAAGAGAGAGCCAGGATCGCTACTGCGTATTCCCAGCGGATGGTGATGTAGAAGAATATGGAAGCCAGCAGCAGCCATGCATTCTGTGCTTTGCGCGCCAGGAGATAATAAACGGCCAACGTGACCGTGGTGAAGGCAAGAAATTGCGGAGAGATGATCTGCATGGCTTAATCGAGTAGTTCGCTGTGATCGGCGAGCACTGTGCCCAGCCATTGGCTGAATGTTTCAGCACCGTCGAAGTTGAAATGGAGATGGTCGTACCAATGTTCGCGGGGAATCCCGACGGCCACTTCTTGCGAGCGGATATAGGTCACGCCCGCATTTTGCGCCAACGCTTCGAGCGCAGGGATGTAGACGGTTTCATAGACCCGCCAAAGTGAATCGGCGCCCGGCTCGTGGAATATGGGAGCTTCGATCAGCAGGATGGACACATCCTTGCCATTTGTAAGGAGTTGTTCCAGCCCTGCTCGCGGCCGCTCCGTCTGCCAAACCTCTTCAAGCGATTCTTCGGTGAGGTTGATCTTCTCTGGGTATGGTTCGCGGATATCGAAGGTTGGTTGGAAACCCTTCGCGGTCAGGTTTTCGATCTCAAGGAGACGCTTGGCGCGATTGGGTGGCAGGAGCAGATAGCGCCAGGTCTGAAAGTAGCGATATGCGTACGAATGATTTGTAAGCCATCCGGCAGGCGTGAATGATTCGGTCTCAAACCATGGGGATCGCTCAAGGAAGTCAACGGTGTAGGTCACATCGGTCAGGTCGCGTGGAAGAAACGTGTAGATGATCAGCCGAGGATGAAATTTGTCGTTTACAGCCTTGAGGAAAGCGTCTGCATTATCGATGGTCATGGCGGGATAGCCAAAGTTGAAACAGCGGATCGTTTCGCCGGTCAATTCGCGGTAGGTGCGTTCAATGATTTCAGGATCGATGTCTGAGTTGGTCACGGAACTGCCGATAAAGATGCAATCAATTCCGCCATCATTGCGTACTTGTTGTTCAAGTTGATACACCTTTGCATCGAACAGGAAGCTTTCGGCGCGTACGCTGGGCGCAGGGAGGCGGCTTCCGAGCGGTGAACGGGCGACCAGTTCGGCTGTGACCGTAAAGATGACGAGCGTCAGGAAAAAGTAAAGAAGCC
>CAYNQA010000329.1:0-3512 GCA_964399225.1 uncultured Anaerolineaceae bacterium | reverse complement strand
CCCTTCCAAGCCGCCGAAACCATGACCGGTCACATCGCCCGCATCAGCGGCGGTGACCTCTCGTACAACTCGATCGACTACAACAGTCTCTTCGCGATTGCGTTGATGCTCTTCCTTGTAACCCTCGTGTTGAATCTGATCAGTCAATGGGTTGTATCGAGGTTTAGAGAAAGGTATGAGTAGGTACACAGGTAAACAGGTACACAAGTACACAGGTCGCACAACCCGTGTATACGTGTGTACTTGTGTACGTGTCTACATTCTCCTATGAACCCACGCACTGACCATTACCCCAATGGCGACTCCTTCCGCCACTCCCTCAACACCCGCTATCGCGCCGCGTCCATCTGGCAGGCCGCGTTCCTGTCCGCGTTGCTGATCGCCATCCTCAGCCTGACCGCATTGCTCTATAACGTGGTGGACGGGGCGTTCGGCTTCGTGGCCTATGAATATAAAAAAGATCCCGCCACGTTCACATCCAAACCACTGAGCGAGTTGACCAAGGACGATCTGCTCGCCATCCTCAAAGACAACCTCTCCCCGGGCGCGTACAAGAAACTCGACACCGAAAAAACGATGGCCTCCCGCTCCCAAGCGGACTTGTACTCGCTCTTCCTCGAACGCCTCGTCCAGATCGACACCAAAGCGACCTGGTCCATGACCGACTCGATTTTACGCGCGGACGAGATCCGCGCCGATGTCGCCGAAAAATATCCCGACGCTACACTCGAATTCCGTTCGTGGCTGACGCCGCAGTTCCTCGTCTCGCCGATGTCGTCCAAGGCCGAGTTTGCGGGCGTGCGGACAGCGATCCTCGGCTCGTTGTGGCTCGTTGGGATCGCCATCTTGTTCGCGTTGCCCATCGGCGTAGGCGCGGCAATCTACCTGCAAGAGTACGCACCGAAGAACTGGCTGACCAAGATCATCCAAACCAACATCAACAACCTGGCAGGTGTGCCGAGCATCGTCTACGGCATGTTGGGGCTGGCGATCTTCGTCCGCGTGTTGGAGCCGCTCACCAGCGGGAGCCTGTTCGGCGTCACCGACTCGAACGGGCGTACCATCCTCTCCGCGGGGTTGACGATGGGCGTGCTCGTCCTGCCGCTGATCATCATCAACGCGCAGGAAGCCATCAAGTCGGTACCCGACTCGCTACGGCAGGCCGCGTTCGGGGTCGGCGCGACGCGCTGGCAGACGGTCTGGCATCACGTCCTGCCGAACGCCCTGCCGGGGATTTTGACCGGGACCATCCTGGCCATCTCCCGCGCCCTCGGCGAGACCGCTCCGCTGATCGTGGTGGGCGCCTCCACCTTCATCAGCGTTGACCCGAGCGGACCGTTCAGCAAGTTCACCGCCCTGCCCATCCAGATCTACCAGTGGACGACTCGTGCCCAATCCGAATTCCACGCCATCGCGGCGGGAGCCATCCTCGTGTTGCTCGCCCTCTTGCTCACGCTGAACGCCACCGCGATCACATTGCGGAATCGGTTCCAGAGGAAATACTGATAGACCATAGACCACGGACGATTGACAATGGTCTGCGGTCTATCGTCCGTGGTCTTATGAATTAGGAAGAAAACATGCAAAACCAAGAATACGCCATCACCACCCAATCCCTCTCCATCTTCTACGGCGCCTTCGAAGCCGTCGCGGATGTGAACCTCAACATCGGCCGCGGACAGATCACGGCCATCATCGGCCCGTCGGGGTGCGGAAAGTCCACGCTGTTGCGCGCCTTCAACCGCATGAATGACTTCGTGCCCGGCAGTTCCGTCAAAGGAGAGATTCTCCTGCATGGACAGAATCTCTACGCCCGCGATGTTGACCCCGTGGAAGTGCGCCGCAAGATCGGCATGGTCTTCCAAAAGCCGAACCCGTTTCCCAAGTCCATTTACGAGAACATCGCCTGGGGCGCGCGCATCAACGGCTTCAAAGGGAACATGGACGAGCTGGTCGAACAGTCCCTGCGCGGCGCGGCCCTGTGGGATGAAGTGAAAGACAAACTAAAGAAGAGCGCCTACGAACTCTCGGGCGGACAACAGCAACGTCTGTGCATCGCGCGAACCATCGCCATCCAACCCGATATCATCCTGATGGACGAGCCCGCCTCGGCCCTCGACCCGATATCAACTCTCCGTATCGAAGAATTGATGCAGGAGTTGAAGAAGAACTATACTATCCTGATCGTCACTCACAACATGCAACAAGCCGCGCGCGTTTCAGACTATACCGCCATGATGATGATCAACGAAAAACGCTCTGGCACGGTCATCGAGTTCGCTGATACGAAGAAGATCTTCACACGCCCCAGCGACAAGCGCACGGAGGATTACGTTACGGGGCGGTTCGGATGAACCCGCAGCCGCCAGCCCAATCCATGACATCTCACACCTTCGGGTGTAAAATGGACAAATCAGAGGCATTATGATTCGGAAAACCTTCGAAAATGAATTACAGCAAGTAAAAGACGATATCCTTGTGCTCGGCAGCATGGTGGAGCAGGCTGTGGCCGATTCGATGGAGGCGCTCAAGAAGCGTGACTTGAAGGCGTCGGAGCGAATCTACGAACAGGACCGCCAGATCAACGAGAAGCGCTTTGCCATCGAGAACCAGTGCATGATCCTGATCGCCACCCAGCAGCCCATGGCGCGAGACCTGCGCCTGCTGGCTTCGATGCTCGATGTGGCATCCGAACTGGAGCGCATGGGCGACTATGCCAAGGGCATCGCCACCATCAACATCCGCATGGGCGAAGAGCCGCTGCTCAAACCGCTCATTGACCTGCCGCGCATGGCGCAAAAGGCCTCGGATATGCTGCACCGCGCGCTGACCGCCTTCGTCAACGAAGATGCAGATGCCGCGCGCCGCATCCCCGCCGAGGATGACGAGGTGGATGGGCTTTACACACAGATCTACCGTGAGTTGATGACCTTCATCATCACCGACCCCAAGGTCATCGAGCGCGCCAACATGCTCCTGTGGGCCGCCCACAACATGGAGCGCATGGCCGACCGCGTCACGAACATTTGCGAGCGCACGGTCTTCGTGGTCACGGGTGAGATCATGGAATTGCAAACCCCCTGGGATGAGCTCGAGCAAAAATAAAAAAAGGAACGGCGCACCGTCACAGACGGTGCGCCGTTTTGATTCCATGGACGTATAATGTCGGCATGAGCAAATTCACAAACCCTGTTGTCCTCATTCGCCCTGCCTTGCCTCGTGATACAGCGGACGTGGTCGAGTTCACCAAGTTCATCTGGGATGGGCATGATTACGTTGGCGCTATTTTTCCCGAATGGCTGGAAGATCCCGAAGGCCAACTCTTCGCGGCCGAATATGCCGGGCACTGCGTTGGCACGGGTAAGGTCACGCGTGTTGCGGCGGGGCAGTGGTGGCTCGAAGGTTTCCGCGTGGCCCCGAATTTCCAAGGCCTGAAGATCGGCTCAAGAATCGATGCGCGCTGTAACGAATGGTGGAACGAAAATGGCGATGGTACGCTGCGCCTGCTGACC
>CAYNQA010000328.1:0-3530 GCA_964399225.1 uncultured Anaerolineaceae bacterium | reverse complement strand
CCTTTTCCGATCAGTTTGATCTTGAACTGTTCCGCGCCTGCCATGACCGGTCCTTTGGCCACATGCACCCAGCCGAGCGGCTTGTCGTTCCATAAATGAAGCGAGAGGGTCATGTCCACTTTGGGGTGGTCGAGCACGCCGTCGCGCATCATCATTTCCGCGCCGCCGATCTCCTCGCCGTTGTTGCCCTCCTCGCTGGGTTGGAAGCAGAACTTGATCGTGCCCGCCAACTGGTCGCGGTGCGCGTGGAGCATCTTTGCCACGGTCAGGCCGATGGCGGTGTGACCGTCATGTCCGCAGGCATGCATCACGCCGGGTGTCTGCGAGGCGTATTCCACGCCGGTGTCTTCAATGATGGGCAGGGCATCCATGTCGAAGCGCAGGAGCAGGGTTGGTCCGGGCTTGGCGCCTTCGAGCAAGCCGACCACGCCGGTCTTGCCGACTCCTTTGGTCACTTCAAGGCCGAGCGACTCGAGCTCTTTCGCTACGATGCCGCCGGTCCGTATCTCGCGGAAGCCGAGTTCGGGGTGCATGTGAAAGTCACGGCGCAGGGTTTGGGTGTAGGGGAACAGTTCGCGGGCTTGGGGGAGGAAGTTGGGCATGGGGAAATCCTTGTTGGAAGGTTGGTTGGTAAATTGGTAAATTGGTAAATTGGGAACTTGGGAACTTGGTAAATCGGTAAATTCGGAAGGTGGAAGATTAGGGTGATGTGTTCGTTCCGTGTGCGGGATATAGACGCGTGATCTTGTGTTGGTAGATTTTATCCCAACTGGCTTTGAGTTCTAACTGTTCCTCTGTGACCATGAAGCGCGGCGTCAGGTCGCCGGTGAAGGCGGAGCCGTCATCGAGAATTAGGGTGACGTGGTCCGGGCTGTGGCCGGGGGTGGGGATGATCTCGCCGTCAAGTCCGAGGTTGGCGAGGAAGACACGACTTTCGGAGAATTTCAGGGGCAGGTTGTCGTCGAGACGGATCGAGGTGTACGGGACATCTTTCTTGATCTGCGCGGCCATCGGCGCGATGAAGTTTTCCTGTCCCTCCATCACGATTAACTTTGCGCCGAGGTTTTTCAGGTCTTGTGCCAGCCCGGCATGATCCATGTGGAAGTGGGTGACGAGGATGGACTTGATCTGCCGCAGGTCGAGCCCCTTACGTTTGGCAACCGCCGTGAATTCCTGCATCGAGCCCGGCCAGCCACAGTCCACGAGCAGGAAGCCGGTTTTGATCTCGATGGCGTAGTAGTTGGTGGAGTGATAGGTGAGGGTGAGGATGTTCATATGAGTCGAAAGTCGAAGGTCGAAAGCCATTCTGATCTTTGACTTTCGACCTTCGACTTTATCCGTACTTCACCACGCGGAATTTTTCCTCGTAGCGCGGATTCTCTTCGGTGCTATCCTCCGCCCGGCGGGACTTAAAGCGCTCGATCAGACCTTTGGGATCTTGCACCTGTGTCTCATGTTTGAGGATGGCTTCGAGTTTGATGTCCCATGTGTCAGTCACGTCCAGAGTGACGTTTGGCTGGTTGGTGAGCGAGCACCAGACCTCTTTGGGCATGTGCGGTTCGAGTCCCTCGGCGATCAGTTCGGGGAAGTAGGCTTTGTTGTTCGCGGCAGGGAAGACGGCGTCGAGGACAACTTGTCCAGCCGCGCGATGGTCGGGATGATTGATTCCGTACGTGGCGAATAATGTCTGTGGGTCGCAGGTGACGAGGATCTCAGGCTTGAGCTTGCGGATGATGCGCACGATGTCGCGGCGCAGGTCCAGGTCAGCGACGAGGTAGCCGTCCGGACGGTCCAGGAAGTGAACCGCTTTAGCGCCGATGACATCCGCGGCGGCTTGCTGTTCCACGTGGCGGATGGCGCACAGTTTGTCCGGGGTCATATCCGGGTGGGTGGTGGGGTTGAAGCCCTTGTCCCCGCAGGTCAGCAGGTAGTAGGTAATATGATGTCCCGCCTGCGCCCACTTGGCGAGCGTCGCGCCGCAAAAAAATTCTGGATCATCAGGATGAGCCAGAACGACCAGGATGTGTTGGGGCGAGTCCCAGATTCCGAAAGTGTCTGTCATGGTTTTTAAAAAGTCATCGCGAGGAGCGTAAGCGACGAAGCGATCTCTTGTATCTTGGAGATTGCTTCGGGCTACGCCCTCGCAATGACAGGTTAATTTCGTTTATCTTTTTTTGCTTTTCCGCAGGTGCATCCGCCGCCTTCGTGACGGTCACAGGGGGCCTCGGACTTGCGGCGCAGGGCTTCGAGTTCGTCCCATGGCTGGATGTCTTCGCGCTGGAAGGGTTGCGGGTAGGAGCGCTGGTCTTCGCTGTCGAGCAGAACCATGATCGTGTTGCTCATCGGCATCACGTCCACGACCTTGCCTTCGCCCTTGGGCGTGACCACGCGCTTGTTGCGCTTGGGCAGTTCCTTGCGCGCGGCGACGTATTGCTCGTATTCGTAGACGAGACAGCAGCGCAAACGTCCGCACATGCCGGTGATCTCGGTGGGCGTGAGCGAGATGCCTTGTTCCTTCGCCATCTTGATCGAGATCGGGCTAAACTCGGTCAGGAACTTGGAGCAGCAGCGAGTTTCGAGTCCGCAGGCGCCCATGCCTCCGAGCAGTTTTGCCACGTCACGCGGACCGATCTGGCGCATCTCCACTTGCGGGGTGGGGAATTTCTTCTGCATGTCGCGCTTGAGACTCTTCAGGTCCACTTTCTCTTCGGTTTCCGTGGAGAAGAGGAAGGCAAGACGCGAGCCGTCGTAGTTGTATTCGGCCGCGACGATCTTCACGCCTTGCAGCTCAAGCTCGGATGCGCGCGCGCGGCACTCGATCATGGCTTCGGTCTGCTTGGCCTGCCAGGTTTGGCGAAGGAGCAGGTCGCGCGGGGAGGCACGACGTTCGATACGGCGCCACCCGCCGTCTTCGGGAGGGGGAGGCGTTTCGGTCAGGACCACGGCGACTTCGCCGAGATTCTTTCCGCGGGACGTGTCCACGATGACATGCTCGCCGACTTTTACGTCACGGACAGCGGAGCCATCGAAATGATAGACTTTTCCGATTTTCGAGAATCGGACACCGATAATTTGTGGTTGCATGGGAGCAATTATACCGTAAGGGGAAATTCTTTATGGTTTCTTGATGCCCCATCAGCTTGTCTTGCCCCTAACTTGACCTGAAATTGAATACACTGACCGCCTGGAGAACCTATGAGTGATGTGTTTTTTCTTGTCTTGAGCGTTCTGTTTCTTGTTCTATCCCTTGGGCTGATCCGGATTCTCGAAGGACTGCGAGAGGATTCCAAATGAACCCGCTTTATATCATCGTGGGCTTTGCCGCTCTTGCCTTGATGTTTTACCTTGTCTTGGCGCTAGTCAAACCGGAGTGGTTCGGATGAACACAAACCTAGTGCAACTTCTAATCTACTTTGGGACGCTTTTCCTGCTCGTAAAACCGCTCGGTGCGTACATGGCCAAAGTCTATCGAGGCGAACGCCTCTTTCTGGACCCGGTTCTGGGTCCCGTTGAGAGATTCCTTTATCGCC
>CAYNQA010000327.1:0-3538 GCA_964399225.1 uncultured Anaerolineaceae bacterium | reverse complement strand
GAAAATTTAGCGCTTGCCCTTTTGCTGGATCCAGGTCAGGGCAAGGTTGATGAGATAGGTCAACACCAGCAATAACGTGGAGAGTGCCAGCGCATTGCCAAACTCGCCTTTGCTGGTTTCGAGCACGATGGCCGTGGTCAACACACGCGTCTGGTTTTTGATGTTTCCGCCGACCATCATCGAGGCGCCCACCTCCGAAATGACGGAGCCGAAGCCCGCCATGAGGGCGGCGAGCAGGGGAAGTCTCGCCTCGCGCCACAAGTGCCAGACCATTTGCCTGCGCGACGCGCCCAGCCCGAGCAATTGCTGTTGCAAACGCGGATCGAGCGCTTCGAGCGCCGCGGCGGTCAGGCCGGTCACAACCGGCGCGGCGATGATGGTCTGTGCAATGACGATGGCCCACGGGGTGTAGATCAACCGCAACTCCCCGAGCGGACCGCTGCGCCACAACGTCATGGCCACCACGAGTCCCACCACCACGGGAGGCAGGGCCATGCCGGTGTTGATGATGCTCAACAAAAATGCGCGCCCGCGAAAATTGCCGAGCGCAAGCCACGTCCCGAACGGCAGGCCGATCAACAGACTGATGACCGTCGCCAGCGCAGAGACCTGGAGGGAGAGGATGGTGATATCGAGAATTTCAGAGTCGATGAACACGGGAGAAATCTTTACCGCGACCCCCAAAGATCGGGGGCAGGCGGACACGAAGAGCACAAAAGGGGAAGGACGGAATTCCCTTTGTGTGCTTCATGCTCTTTGTGGTTATAAAGCCTTTACGACTTTCGCGGCGTTACGCCCAGCCGCCCCGCTGACTCCGCCTCCGCCATGGACGCCGCTTCCGCACAGATACAAATTGTCGATCGGGGTCTTGTGATCGGAATAACCGGGGATCGGGCGCATGAACAGGAATTGGTCGAGCAGGAGCTGGCCGTGGTTGAGGTCGCCTTCGGTCAGGCCGTAGGTGGTCTCAAGGTCGAGAGGCGTGAGGGATTTACGATTTACGATTGCAGATTTTAGATTGGGGGCGTACTCGGCGAGCGTGTTGATCGCGAGCGTTTCGAGAGCGGCGCGCTTCTCATTCCAATCACCTTGTTTCAACGCATACGGCGCAAATTGGAAGTGGATGCTGACGGTCTTGCCGGACGTGGTCACTTCGAGATATGGCTTCTCGGAGATCTCGCCATACTTCGACGCATCGTACGCGCGTTCGAGATATTTGGTGGACGGCGCCACAACGAGCGTGCCATCGGGCAGGCCGTGATTGCCATCCGTAAGCAGGTGGACCTTCGCCACCGCGCCGCGCATTTTGATGGATTGAACGTGCCAGACAAACTCCGGCGGGAGATGAGCCGCACCGACCAGGCCGAGCAACGTGCGCTTCGGATCCACCCCGGAGAGGACAGCCCTCGCGGGGATCTCCTCACCCGAAGCGAGTACCACCCCCTTGACGGTGTAATTGTCCACGAGGATGCGCTTCACTTCTGCCTCAGTGCGGACCTCCACGCCCAACGCCTTGACCGCCGCCCCGAGCGCCGACACGATCTCGCCGGCCTGGGTTTGCGGGTGCGAAAGCCCGCCGCGGTTGAGCCAGTTGTGGAGGAGCGTGTACCCCGTCCCCGCGGACCATGGACCGAGGGTGGACCCGTGAATTGCAACCGAAGCGACCGCGCCTTTCACCACGTCTGATTCGAAATATTCATCCAACAGTTCCTGCGCGGTCATCGGCAGGGCGCGGATGAAGTTGAGCATGTCTTTGCGCCCGGCCAGGCGCAGTTCGAGTCCCAGCTCGAGCAGGCCGTATCCTTCGGCGAGGCCGAAATGCCTCGGCAGGCGCGGCATGATGGTGGCGTAGGCGGTGTCGAGGATGCCGGCGCACTTGTCCATGAAGCGGACGAATTCGGGCCAGCGCGCGGCGTCTGATTTGGAGAAGCGTACAATGGCCTCACCCGCTTTGGCGGGGTCGGAGGCGAGTGTGAGGGAGTCGCCGTTTCCCAGCAGGGATGTGAACGAGGTCCGTTCGGCGGCGCGGGGTAAAGTCAGCTTGAGGTCTTTGATGATGACGGGACGCAGTTGTCCGCCGGGCCAGAGGGGCTCGTCGCCGGCCAGGGTCCCGCCGATCACGTTGCGTCGCTCGAGAACAAGGACGCTTTTGCCGGCTTTGGCGAGGTAGGCGGCGGCCACCAGGCTGTTGTGGCCTGCGCCGATGAGGATGGTGTCGTATGATTTCACGCGCGCTCCTGAGCAGGGAATGGGCGAAGTATAAACGAATTTTTATTCGTAGAGTTTTTATGCGGAATCAGATTCGTTGCAGTGATGGACCTGGCGAATGCGGCGCAGTGACGGGTCCGATCTGGAGGGGTTGGAAGAGGAAGGGGCAGGGCATGATTTAATTTTAGCCCACCATATTGAAAATTATATGAGTTCCACAAAAAGGGTAGATTATTAAATCTAGCCCGAAAACAGATCGAAAAGGCTTATTGACAACCATACATTTAGCCAATAAAATGCTAAACTATCTGTATTTCTCTCCCCTCGTGCATGGAGGATCAATGGCAAAACTGGTTCGGGAAATGATGACTCCTCGCAATCGTTTAGTGATTTTAGATTCTCACAGTTCAATTGAGGAAGCCCGTCGTATTATGCACGATCGAGGAATTAATAGTGTTCTCATAGCACCGCCGAATCCAGACCGAGGAAGTATTTGGCGTATTTTTACATCCACAGATTTATTGCTAGTTCTATCGCAAGGAATTGATTTAAACAGTGTTTCGGTAGGAGAGTTTGCTTCTTTCGCAAGGTATGTTGCTCATCCTGAATGGACTTACGAAAAGGCTCTAGATGAAATGGCACGCAACGGAATTCAGCATCTACCTGTAATGGATGGGAAGCAATTGGTGGGAATAATTACGAGCCACAATCTTTTTGATAATTATTAAGAATTCACAGGATCTATAAAATGAAATTCACGAAGAAAAAAACTTGTTTTTTTATCGCACCTATTGGCAAGGCTGGTTCAGAGATGCGCGAGTGGTCAGATGAAATACTAAACCATATCGTTGCTCCTGCAGTTAGAACTTTAGGATATCAAAAGCCGGAACGTGCAGATGAAATTTCAAGCCCCGGCCTTATTACCACGCAAATCATCAAGCGATTAGTGGAATCAGATTTAGTAATTGCAGACTTAACAAGCCACAATCCCAATGTTTTTTATGAATTAGCTATACGACATGTTGTTCAAGGCCCGATTGTTCACCTCATTCGTGAAGGTGAAGAAATCCCTTTTGATTTAAAAAATGTTCGCACGATTTTTGTGTCTACAGATGTAGCAAAATCTAAAGTTGCAATCAAACAATTAAGGGAACAAGTAAAAGCCGCTGAAAAAGAACCGATCGACTATACGCCTATTGAAGAGTACTCCAAGTTGAAGAGGGTTTTTATTGAAAACAAAGATGTTGTTGCTGGAAAATCTGCATCAGAAAACCAGCCGTTGTTTGAACTTTTAACGACTTTCAATTCTGCCATCCGAGGTATGGAAGTT
>CAYNQA010000326.1:0-3564 GCA_964399225.1 uncultured Anaerolineaceae bacterium | reverse complement strand
TTATTTGTTGGCGGATTTTGCTGTACCACCGAAGGCCGCCGCCTCGCGCGTCAACTGCTGGACGAGGGTGCGGATGTGATCCTCCCGGTCGCCGGTCATAGCGTGGGCTGGGGCGCGGGGGCCGAAGTCCATGAACATGGTGATGCCTTGCTGATTGGCGTGGATAACGATTGGGTCGTGACCTTCCCCGAGTTCGCGGATATCATCCTCACCAGCATCGAGAAACGTTTTGATGCGAGCGTGGTGCAGGTTGCAAAAGCCATCATCGAAAAGAACTTCAGTGGCGGAATCCACATCGGGACGCTTGAAACAGGCGAGGTCGGTCTGTCCCCATTCCACAATCTAGACTCGCTGGTCTCTCCACAAGTCAAAGCCGATCTGGAGCAGATCATGGCGGACATCATCGCTGGAAAAATCCAGACTACTCCATGATTCTCTAATGCTTCTCTAACGGGGGATTCCTTGACCAAAACTTCGGTCAGGAATAAAGTTAAGCCCGCTTAACTAAAAAGCAGGCTTGATTATGTCTAAATCTTCCGTTTCCCAATCTTTGCGCGCCTGGATGGATGTGTTCATGCACCGCTCAATGCGAGGCTGGACGCATTTCGCCAAGTCCACCGGGCTGACCATGCCGCAGTTCAGCATCCTGATGCAGTTGCATCACAAGGGTTCTTGCGGCATGTCCGAGATCAGCGAGCGCTTCGACATCACCAACGCGGCGGCCAGCCAGTTGGTGGATAAGCTCGTTCAGTCGGGCCTGGTCGAGCGCGCCGAGGATCCCTCCGATCGCCGGGCAAAGACGCTCAACTTGACAGACAAGGGAACCTCCCTCGTGGCGCAAGGCATGACCGAACGCCATCGTTGGATGGAGGATGTCACGAAGAGTCTCTCCACCGAAGATCAGAAGAAGATCATCGAAGCGTTGGATATTTTGACAGAAGCAGCAAGGAAAGTAGAGAAGTAAACACGTAAACACGTAAACACGTGGATAGGCACCTGTGTACGTGTGTACCTGTTTACCTGTGTACATCTCCCCGAAAGGAACCCATGCAAGCATCCATCTCCCGACCTCACTCAGCATCGCGGGCAGGACGCCAGCGCCCCTCGTTCAAGGGCATCGGCCGCGCCATCCGCTACCTGACGCGCTATAAACGTCAGGCTCTTTTACCGTATATTTTCCTCATCATCGCCACACTCTCGCAATTGGCTGTGCCGCGCATGATCCGTAACGTGATCGACGCCGTGACGAGCGGATTCATCGCCGACCAGATCCTGGCCGCGCTCGATCAGATCCCCGACTCGTTCCTTGGGCAGGCCCTGCCGAAGATCCTCGAATCTCTGGGCAGGGACATGTCCACAACGGCCGAGCAGCTTCGGGTCCAGTTGGAAGCGGATGTAACCGGCGCCCCGCAGGCGTTGGTCACGGCCATCGTCGCCGTTGTCATCTTCGCCATCCTGCGCGGAGTCTTCTCCTTTTTGCAGGCCTTCTGGGCGGAGAAAAATTCGCAGTCCGTGGCGTATGACCTGCGCAACGACCTGTACGCCAAGATCCAAAATCTTTCGTTCTCATATCACGACAAGAACCAGACCGGCCAGTTGATGATCCGCGCCACGGACGATGTGGAGAAGGTGCGCCTCTTCATCGGGCAGGGACTCTTGCAACTCGTGGGCGCGGTGATCCTGCTGACGGGCACGATCATCATCCTGTTCACGTCGAACGTCTCGCTCGCTTGGACGGCCATGCCGATCCTGCCGGTTGCGATCGTGGTCTTCATCGTGTTTGCTGGCATGGCCCAGCCGTTGTTTGCAAAGGTCCAGCAAAAACTTTCACACCTCAACACGGTGCTGCAGGAAAATCTCGCGGGCATCAAGGTCATCAAAGCCTTCACGCGCGAAAAGGAACAGCAGCAAAAATTCCACGCCGCCGCAGACGATACGATGGCGCAATCCATCGCCGTCTCGCGCCTGTTCACGTTCATGTTCCCGTTCGTGTTCATGATCGCGAACCTCGGCCAGGCCGCCATCCTCTATGTGGGCGGCAAGCAGATCATCACCGGCCTGCTCTCGCTCGGCGCGTGGCAGGAGTTCTCGCTCTACCTGATGTATCTCTTTTTCCCGATCATGATGTTCGGCATGATCATCACGCAGATGGGACAGGCCTCCGCCTCCGCCGAACGCATCTTCGAGATCCTCGATGCCAAGAGCGACATCGTGGATAAGCCCAACGCCGCGAAACTGCCGCAAGTGAATGGCAACGTGAAATTCGAGAATGTCACCTTCCGTTATTTTGGCGGCGGCGACCCGGTGCTGAAGAACGTGACCTTCGAAGCCAAACCCGGCGAGACCATTGCCCTGCTTGGCGCGACCGGCTCGGGCAAGACCACCATCATCAACCTCCTGCCGCGCTTTTACGACCCGAGCGAAGGCCGCATCACCATTGACGGCCGCGACCTGCGCGACGTGACGCTCGACTCGCTCCGTTCGCAGATCGGCATTGTGCTGCAGGAAACAACCCTCTTCAGCGGCAGCATCCGCGAGAACATCGCCTTCGGCAAGCCGGATGCCACACTCGAAGAAATTCAAAAAGCCGCCAAGGCCGCAGCCGCGCACGACTTCATCATGTCCTTCCCCGAAGGCTACGACACGCACGTCGGTGAACGCGGACAGACTCTCAGCGGCGGGCAGAAACAACGCGTGGCCATCGCGCGCGCGCTCCTGCTCGACCCGCGCATCCTGATCCTCGACGACTCGACCTCGTCGGTGGACCTCAACACCGAGGCGCAGATCCAATCCGCGCTCGACACGCTCATGAAAGGCCGCACTTCGTTCGTGATCGCCCAGCGCATCAGCACCGTCATCAACGCCGACAAGATCCTCGTCCTCGAAAAAGGCGAGATCGTGGCGCAGGGCAAACACGCACAGCTCATGGAAGATGAACCGATCTATGCCGAAATTTACAACTCGCAACTCTTACCGGAAGCGCACGGGGAGGTGAAACTATGATGGGCGGTCATCGCTTCGGCGACGCACTCAACAAGGAAACCATCAAGCCGCGCAACCTGGGCCAGACCCTCGCGCGCCTCGGCGGATATTTCAGCCGCTTCTGGTACATGCTCTTCGTGGCGCTCGGATTCGTCGTCATCGCCACGTGGACTCAGGTGACGACTCCCGAACTGACCGGCCAGGCCACGGATTGTTTCCTCGTCCCGGCCGGACAATCGATGGGAGGCTTCGCTTCCTTCCTCGGCCAAAGCGGATCGGACACCCCGGCCGCTTCCACCTGCTGGCTGACCACGACCGACCCCGAGTCCCTGACGTGGACGCGGCGGATGGTCCACACCGCTTTCCACGCGGGCGGATATCAATTCCCCGCGGACGCAAGCAACGAGGACCGAGTCGAGGCGCTGGGACGTCTGATCGTCATCGTCATCGCGCTCTTCGTGACCGGCTCCGTCCTGACCGGCGCGACCTTCTTCACCATGGCATGGACCGGCCAGCACGTTCTGCGCGTGTTGCGCGTGGAAGTGTTCGGAAAACTGCACGACCTCTCGCTCAGCTATTACT
>CAYNQA010000325.1:0-3578 GCA_964399225.1 uncultured Anaerolineaceae bacterium | reverse complement strand
CCTGGTGACCTCTCAGAACGCATCAACCGCCGCGTGCAGGAAGCCACTCGCCGCGCTCAGCGTCAGGCGGAAGCGGCCACCCGCCGTGTGGAGCAGAAAATGCGCCAGCAACAGGGACGCCGTTTCTCATTCAATTGGGGAGGCGGACGCCCTGGCTTCCCGATGCCGCCTGCTGAGCCGGTCTCGGATGAGGAACGCATGGCGATCTTGAAGATGCTGCAAGAGAAAAAGATCAGCGCCGAGGATGCGGAGAAATTGCTGGCCGCATTGGAAGGAGGCTCGTAATGTCTTCGGAGGAACGTCAACGAATTTTGAAGATGGTGGAAGATGGCAAGATCAGCGCCGATGATGCGCTGACCCTCTTCCGCGCATTGGAAGAGAATGCCGAACCGGCGATGGATGTTTATCAACCGGAATCCGCTGCGGGCGGGGAGGGAGGCGGGTTCGCGTCCCCGCCGGTGGATGCGCCGGAGTTCGAGGAAGTTAAGCGGCGGGCGCGCAAGTTTGCGCAGATCCCGTTGTGGATCGGTGTCGCATTGACCGTGTTGTTCGCGGGCCTGATGTTCTCAGCCCAACAGAGTTCCGGGTTTGGTTTTTGGTTCTACTGCCTGACCTTTCCGTTCCTGTTCAGTGTTTTCATCGTCGCCCTGACTGCCGGAGGCATGAACTCGCGCTGGCTGTTCGTGGACGTGCAGCAGAAACCAGGCGATACGCCGGGCCGCATCACGCTCGGGTTCCCTGTGCCGCTGGGATTGGTGGCCTGGTTTTTCAGGAACTTCGGCCATCACATTCAAGGCATGGATCGCGGGAAGGCCGAGGGGATCGCGGAAATGATCCGCATGACCGCTTCATCGAATTCGCCTCTGATCGTGAATGCGCAAGACGATGAAGATGGTGAACGCGTGATGGTTTATATCGGATAAGAGGTGCAACATGGCAACCACAGAAGAACGCTTGAAAATTTTGAAGATGATCGAGGATGGAAAACTGAGCGCGGAGGAAGGCGCGAAACTTTTAGCCGCCCTTTCGGAGGGACGCCGCCCACCCGGCGCGCCCATGCCGCCTCGCCCGCCTGGCGGTCCGCGCTGGTTGCGCGTGCGCGTCACCGATGTGCGCACCGGCCGTTCAAAGGCTTCGGTGCAGATTCCCCTCGACCTTGTTGATGCCGGCATCAAGATCGGTGCGCACTTTGCCCCCGAGGTGGAAGGCGTGGACCTCAACAATGTGAAGCAAGCCGTGCGCGCGGGCATGACCGGCAAGATCATCGACGTGACCGATGAGGAAGACGGCGAGCACGTGGAGATCTACGTAGAGTAAATTCGGCGTCCTCCGCCGCAGGAGGCCGCATGAATGATGGCCTGAGGGGGGAACAGCCAGGCCGCTTTCGAAGATGAAGACAACCCACTTTACGCGGGTTGTCTTCTTTTGTTTGTTCGACGGAGGAGCAGCGGGCCGAGACGGTCGATTGCCCAGCCGAAACTCAATTCGAGCCAGGGCACCACCCCCAACCAACGCGGCACATAAACGACCCGCCGCGGTTGAATAAGCACCTTCGATATTTCGAGCGCGATCCTTTCCGATGTAATGCCAACCTTTTCGGTAGGCACGTGTCCGCCGTTCTCTTTCTGCAGCGCCGATTCTCCAAACTCGGTACGTACTGCGCCTGAGCGCACTACACTGGCGTGGATATTCGTCCCGCGCAGTTCACGCACCAACGCGCTGGTGAAATTATCTAAAAAGGATTTTGTGGCGCCGTACATGGCAACACCCTGACTCGGAAGACTGCCTGCGATCGAACCGACGTTGATAATGTGCCCGTAATTTCGTGCGAGCATGCCCGGTAAAAAAAGAGATGTCAGGTGCGCGGCTGCTGCAATGTTGACCCGCAACATCTCATGCGCCGTTTCCCACGACATTTCATGGAAGTAACCGTACCAACCGAACCCAGCGTTGTTGATGAGGACGTCCGCTTTGCCGGCCTGATCGAACACCCGCACACGCTCTTTCTCGGACCCCAGATCGGCCGCGATCGCCAATGCTTTTCCACCTGCAGACGTGATCGCCGCCTGCACCCCGGCCAGCCTTTCCTCGCGACGTGCGACGAGGATGACCTGCATCCCCATTTGTGCCAATTTCCGTGCGGTTGCTTCGCCAATCCCCGACGATGCGCCGGTGATGATCGCGGTTTTATTTTGCCAGTTGATATTCATGATAATAAAAACAGGGCGAGATATTATCTCGCCCTGCGTGTTATCCCAGATCTTGCATCAGTTCCATCGGCACGACCGCCGCGCCGACGATGCCCGGACCAGTGTGGACTCCCAGCACTGGCGAGATGCGCATCACTTCGAGTTTGGCGACATTGAGTTTGCCCTTGAGTTCTTCGGCAAGCACATCGGCCTTTTCGGAGAAACGCCCGTGCAGTACCGTCACCCAGACCGGGGTATGCGCGTACTTTTCGGCAAGGTATTCCGCAATGGCAGTCATGGATTTGGTAAGCGTGCGCCCGGTTGTGACTGTGCTGTACTTGCCGTCCGTGTCCACGCGGATGACCGGTTTGAGGTTGAGCACTGCCCCCGCCAACGCCTTCACCCGTCCGATGCGGCCGCCGCGGGCGAGGTATTCGAGCGTGTCGAGGGTATAAATGACCTCGGTCTTTTCGCGGATGCGCTCGAGGCGCGATTTGATCGCGTCCATGGCCCAACCCGCTTTGGAGGCGAGCGCCGCGGCCAACACCTGAAAGCGTTCTCCCCCGGAGAGGGTCAGCGTGTCCCAATGGGTCACATCCGCTTCGGGTTTTACCTGTTCGCCGCCTTCACGTGCCGCGTTGATCGTGCCGCTCAGCCCGGACGAGATGTGGATCGACATGATCTTCTCGCCCGCCAGTGCCACCTTGCGATAGATCTCGGCGAATAAGCCGGTCGAAGGCATGGCAGTAGTGGGGATCTTCGGCCGCATGGCTTCAAGCCGGTCGTAGAAGGCGTCGGCAGTGATATCGGCCGAGTTCACCTCGCCTTCGGGGAATTGGATGAACAAGGGCGCCTGTATGATCCCGAGTTTTTCCAGTTCCTCGGCGGGCATATCGGCGGCGCAGTCGGTGATGATCTTCATGGGGGTGTCTCCTGTTGGATTTTTCTTTCCGGTCAATTCGTCATTGACGAACTACTCTCTGTTTTCTACTCTCTACCTTCTTTACTCAAAAACCACTTCACGGTATCGGCGAGAGATTCCTGGATCGAGCGCGGTTTGTAGCCCAACTCACGCGTGGCTTTGGCGTGGCTGATGTTGGCGTTGCTTTGCAATACTTCGAGCGAGTAGGGGGTGAAGCGCGGCGTGGCATGGGCGAGACGGTAATACATGGGCGTGAACCATGCGGCGAATTTTGCCAGGTCGAAGGGAATCTTCATCTGGAAGAAGCCGCGTCCCGTGATCTCGCGCACGGTTTCGAGCAAATAGCGCACCGAAATTTTACTGCCCGACAAAATGTAACTCTCGCCGCGCCTGCCTTTTTCTGCGGCGGTGATGAGTCCTTCGGCCACGTCGCGCACGTCCACGAAGTCGTAGGCGCCGTCCACGTA
>CAYNQA010000324.1:0-3645 GCA_964399225.1 uncultured Anaerolineaceae bacterium | reverse complement strand
ACTCTCGCGCGCCTGTGACTCGATCAGGCGTGCCTGCTCGTTTGCAACCTTCAGGATGTTTGCGGCTTTCTCCTGACGGTCGCGGTTGGCTTTATCCACTTGATAACGATGCAGAAAATAACCACCGGCGGCACCGCCAGCGAGGGCGATAAGGATCAACAGGATCCAGACAAATAACGGAAGCGGGTTCATGGAAATTCCTCGTATTCAGATTCAGTTTGTTTGCCACCGCGCTCAAGCCAAAGGCGTTTTACCGTCGGCGCAATGACATCGTATGCGAACCCTCGACGCGCGAGGAATTCGCCCAGTTTTTTTCGAAATTCGTTCCACTCCAGACCTTCCAGCCTGCGAACGCGTTTTTCTGCTGCTGCGTAGGCCAGGGCTGTTTCATCCACCGCTGCTGTCGCGGACTTTATGGCGGATTCGCCCAGCCCTTTGCGCTTCAGTTCAACCGTAAGCGCCCGTTTGCTGCGTGGACGGAACTCGGAACGATTGGCCACCCAATCCTGCGCAAACTGTGAGTCGTCTACAAGGCGTTCTTCGCGCAGGCGTTGCACCGTCTCATCGATGACGGCGGGGGGGATGTCGTGCTTTTCAAGGTTCTTTCGTATCTCGGCTTCGGAACGGGCCCGGTAGCTCAAGAAGAGCATGGCCTGTTGATATGCCTGTTCGCGTGCTTCTTCAACCTGCAGTTTCTCGATCTTCGCTTCATCAACCTTTTGCCCAACTTTGAGCCAGGCCGCCACGATCTTGGACAGCCCGAGGGCAAATTCTCCATCCAGGTACAGGTTCACCCGTTTGGGGTTGTTCTTTTGAGGTTCGATGGCGGTGATCGTCTTCATTAAACAGGCACAGCCGAGTTCCTGCCCGGAGCAGGCCTCGGCTGTGGATTCGGTTCGAGATAGTGTGACCGGATCAGCGTCACGCTTGAGGCGGACGGTGAAAAAGATAGGTTAAGGCAACAAATAGTTCAGGTCAAACGAGTGCATTCGGTTGTTCAGTCTATCTTGCCCAGTAGGGGGCACGGGTCGATCCCGAGAAAGTGTCAGAGTCCAGTTTTTAGCCAAGGCCGCCACGGGGGCGGGCAAATCAATTAGATGGCGCAATTATACATGAAAAATTTGTTAACGGCGGGCGGGATGTCAGAGTGCAGGGGGGATACATGGTAAAAGATGTGACAAAATGAACTATCAGGTTTTGCGCGATTGTGACATAATTAAAAGGTCAAATCACCACTGGAGAAAAAACATGGCTAAACTCACCCGTGAAGACGCTCTTGAATATCACCGCCTAAAAGGCAAACCCGGCAAGGTGGCGATCGTTCCCACCAAGCCGATGGATACCCAACGCGACCTGAGCCTGGCTTATTCGCCTGGCGTGGCCGAACCGGTGCTGGAGATCGAAAAGAACCCCGATGATGCCTACGAATACACCTCGAAAGGCAACCTGGTTGCGGTTATTTCGAACGGTACAGCCATTTTGGGCCTCGGCGACCGTGGCGCGCTGGCTGGCAAGCCCGTGATGGAAGGCAAAGGCGTGCTGTTTAAAAAGTTCGCCGATATTGACGTGTTCGATATTGAAGTTAATTCACACGATCCCGACGAGATCATCAAGGTGGTGGCGGCTATTTCACCCACTTTTGGCGGCATCAATCTTGAAGATATCAAGGCCCCCGAATGTTTCTACATTGAAGAAGAACTGAAGAAGATGCTCGACATCCCGGTCTTCCACGATGACCAGCACGGGACGGCGATCATTTCGTCCGCCGGGTTGGCGAACGCGTTGGAGATCGTGGGCAAGAAACACGAGGAAATTCGCCTCGTCATTTCGGGGGCAGGGGCTTCGGCCATCTCATGCGCGGAACTCGCCATCAGTTGGGGCGTGAAGCGCGAGAACATCATGCTCGTGGATACCAAAGGTGTGGTGTACAAAGGCCGCACGGTGGGCATGAACAAATACAAAGATAAACTCGCCGTCGACGATAAAGGACATCGCACCCTCGCCGATGCGGTCAAAGATGCGGACGTGTTCTATGGGCTCTCCGTGGCGAACGTGCTCACTCCGGACATGGTCAAGTCGATGGCGAAGGACCCGATCATCTTCGCCATGGCCAACCCCGACCCGGAGATCAAACCCGAACTGGCGAAAGAAGCCCGCAAGGATGTGATCATCGCCACCGGCCGTTCCGATTATCCCAACCAGGTCAACAATGTGCTTGGCTTCCCGTTCATCTTCCGCGGAGCGCTCGATGTGCGCGCAAAAGGCATCAACGAAGAGATGAAGTTTGCCGCATCCAAGGCGCTCGCCGCGCTGACCAAGGAAGACGTGCCCGATTCCGTGTTGCGCGCCTACGGCGTGGACAATATGAAGTTCGGCCGCGATTACATCATCCCCAAGCCGCTTGATCCGCGTGTACTTTTGTGGGAAGCGCCCGCCGTGGCCGAGATGGCCATGAAGACCGGCGTTGCCCGTAAGCCGATCGACATCGAAGAATACCGCGAGCAGTTGCGCAACCGCCAGGGCAAGGGCGAGCAGGTGCGCCACTTCTTCCAGAACAAGGCACGTGCCAGCGGCGGGACCAAGCGTGTGGCATTTGCCGAGGGCGAAGAGCCAAAGGTCATCCGTGCGGCGTATCAGCTGAAAGAGGAAGAGATTGCCACCCCGATCCTGATCGGACGCCCGAGCGTGATTCAGAAGCGGATCGAAGAACTCGGCCTGCCCTGTTGTCCCGATATAGTCGACCCGTCCAACTTTGCGCGCATCGATGAATATGCCAAAGCCTATCACGGCATCCGCGCCCGCAAGGGTGTGTCGCTGGCTATCGCGGCCAACCGCATCCGCCAGGTGAATATCTTCGGCTCGATGATGGTGAAGATGGGCGACGCCGATGCCTTCGTCTCCGGCCTGACCTACGAATATCCCGATGTGATCCGCCCTGCGTTGCGCATCCATCACACTGCGCAAGGCGTAGCCCGCGCCGCCGGTGTCTACATCATGATCGTGGACGACCGTGTCTATCTCTTCACCGATGCCACGGTCAATATCGACCCGACCGCTGAGGACCTCTCTGAGATCGCAAGCCTCGCCGCCGACTTCGCCAAGCAGCTTGAGATCGAGCCGCGTGTGGCCTTCCTGTCGTTCTCCAACTTTGGCTCCACACCGCATCCGCTTTCGGAAAAAGTAAGCAAGGCGGTTGCTCTCACCAAAGCCCGCCGTCCCGACCTCGTGGTGGATGGCGAAATGCAGGCTGATACCGCTGTGGTCAGCGAGATCGTGGATGAGCGCTACCCGTTCAGCACCGTGAAAGACGCGAACGTGCTGGTCTTCCCCTCGCTCGAATCGGCCAACATCGCCTACAAATTGCTGGCCCGCCTCGGAAACGCCAAGGCCATCGGCCCGATCTTGCTGGGCATGGGCGCCCCCGTCCATGTTTTGCAGACTGGTGACGATGTGAACGCCATCGTGCAGATCGCATCCGTTGCGGTGATGGACGCGATGAACCGCGGCAAGTAGTAATCACGGAAACCAACGTCTCCCGACGTTGGATCGCCAAAGTCATTTCCAAAGTCTGGAGACTTTGGAGTCCGAATACGCGAGAGACCTCGGAGCAATCCGAGGTCTCTTTTATAATGAACATATGAACAA
>CAYNQA010000323.1:0-3645 GCA_964399225.1 uncultured Anaerolineaceae bacterium | reverse complement strand
GTGCGCTCCGTGGTGAAATGATTGGAAGGCCCACAAGATTAGCCACTCTCTGTGCGAGATGGGTTCCCAAAACCTGACATTCTTCACTTGTCCCGCTCCGTCAAAAAAGATAAGATTCTTGCATCGCAACCAAAACGAAATCGGAGGGTCATATGAGCGAGAATCACAACCCCAACAAACAAGTCATCATCGGCGTTGCCGTGATCGTGGCGATCTGCCTCGCTTGCTGCGCCATTGGCGGCGCGGCGGTGGTCATTGGCGCGCCCTACCTCAACGATTGGGCTGAGTCTCAAGTGGAAGCAGCGCCCGAGCCATTGCAGGTGGGCAAGGCCGCGCCCGATTTCGAGCTCAGCGATCTCGACGGCGAATCCGTGCGCCTGAGCGAGCTTCAAGGACAGCCCGTGTTGCTGGTCTTTGGCGCCACGTGGTGTCCGCCCTGCCGCGCCGAGGCTCCGCTCGTGCAGGAGGTCCACGAAGATCATCCCGAAATGATCGTCATCTGGGTGGATATGGAAGAGACTGCATCCACTGTGCGCACCTACGTGAAGAAGACCGGCCTCACCCATCGCGTCCTGCTCGACACTTCCGGGCGGGTCGCGGAACTCTATCACATCTACGCCATCCCCACCTCGTTCTTCATCGACTCCGACGGCATCCTGCGCGCCATGCTGATCGAGGAACTCACCCGTCCCTTCCTGGCCGACACCTTGCCGCTCATCGGGGTCACGCCATAACACGAACTGGACCATCCGAAGATCCGGGACCGCCGTTCCCGGATCTTTTTGATTCCCCCTCGCCTCGCACACGGACCGCTAAGCGGGCCGGCCCTTGCCGGGGTCACTCACGGGTGGGAAAATACCCCTCCTCAGCAGGGTGCATGGATTCCGCGCGCGCGCCTATAATCCGCGCAACGCCAAACCGAGGAGACGACATGAACAAAGCAATCTTCGCGATCTTGATCCCTTTCCTGTTGGGGGCGTGCGCAACGGCCTCACCCGCTTCCCCGTCTGCGGGAGGCGGCGAGACCGAAACGCCCATTCCCGCCGCAACATCCACATCCACACCCGAGGTGCCCATGAATCCCGTATCCCTGTTCCGCATCACCAACGAAACCGATCCGCTCAAAGATCCCTACGGCGCCGCCATCGACTCGGCCGGGCGGTTGTTCATCACCGACGCGGGGAACGGCCGCGTGCTGGTCTTCGACCGCGATGGCAGCCTGCTCGCCAAGTGGGACGCGCAAGGCAGCGAGAACGGACAATTCCAGTCGATGGGGTTTGGCGCGCTCGCCATCGACGCGCAGGATAACGTCTTCGTGGTGGATAACGGCAACCACCGCATCCAAAAGTTTGACCGCGATGGCAACTTCCTTGCGGCCTGGGGCAGTCAGGGCAAGGGCGACGGCCAGTTCGTGCGCGCCATCGGCATCGCCGTGGACAGCGCCGGCAACGTCTACGTCACCGACGACGGCAATCCCTTCGTGCAGAAGTTCGACAACGATGGGAATTTCCTGATGAAGTTCGGCGGCGAAGGCACAGGCCCCGGTGAATTCAAGCATGCCACCGGCATCGCCGTGGATCTGCAGGGCAACATCTTTGTGGCCGATTACGAATTACAGCGCGTGCAAAAGTTCGACGCCAGCGGCGCCGTATTGACCGAGTGGAAGATGGGCGCGGGCGTCAGCGAGCCGGGCATCCCCGAGGGAATCGCCATCGACGCGCATGGCAACGTGTACGTGAGCGATTACAAACTTGGCCGCGTGGAGATCTTCAGCAACGACGGGACCCCGCTCGGCGTGTGGGGCGAGATCGGATTCTTCCGCCGCCCGACCGCCATCTGCTTCAGCCCGGACGGACGCGTCTTTGTCGTCAGTCAATCGGGCAACCGCGTGGACGCCTTCCAGCTCCCCTGAGCGCGCGCTGCGGTACAATGGCGGGGCAGCGCACCACAAGGAGCATCCCCATGGATACCTACTTCGCCACCTTCCTCGCCGTTATTCTTCCGCAGATCCCGCTCTATTTGCTCGACCTGGTTGGGTTGGGCATCGCCATCGCCCGCCGTGAACGTCACCCCAAAGTGTCGCTCCTGGCGGGTGTTTATTTTCTTGGCAGCTTCGTGCTCGGGTTGGCTGGGCTGGGCTTCTCGCTCATGCCGCTTTACATGACCACACAGGGCGCGAGCGTGAGCGATTTTTCGACCATGCTGGGCCTGCTGAACTTTTTGATGATCGCCCTGCGAATCGTTTTCATGATCGTTTTGATGTTTGCCATCTTCGGCTGGCGCGACCAGAAACCGTCGGCCTCCAATTTGCCCATTTCATTACCCCAAGGAGAATCCAATGGCTGAACCGAACGCTAAAAAAACCGACGAGAAACCCGCCCCGGTCAAGGCGGAGGCGAAGGACAATCTCGTGGAGACCAAACACACCGTCACCATCGGCGGCAAGGAGATCAAGTACACCGTCACGACCGGGACGATGGTGCTGAAAGAGGAGACCGCTGACAGCGCGAAGGAGTCGGAGGGCGAGAAGCCCAAGGTGCAGATCTTCTTCATCGCCTACACCAAGGACGGCGGCAAGGACAAGTCCAAACGCCCGCTGACCTTCTCCTTCAACGGCGGCCCCGGATCCTCGTCCGTGTGGCTGCACCTGGGCCTGCTCGGTCCGCGCCGCGTGGTGCAGGAATTCGATGGCAGCCTGCCGCGCCCGCCCTACCAGTTGACCGACAACGAATTTTCCCTGCTCGATGAGACCGACCTAGTCTTCATTGACCCGGTCAGCACCGGCTACAGCCGCGCCGTAGAGGGACAGAAGCCGGTCGAGTATCACGGTTTCAAGAAGGATATCGAATCGGTCGGCGATTTCATCCGCCTGTATACCACGCGGTACCAGCGCTGGCTCTCGCCCAAGTTCCTGATCGGCGAATCGTACGGCACCACGCGCGCCGCCGGGCTTTCGGGTTATCTGTATGACCGTCACGGCATGATGTTGAACGGCATCATGCTGATCTCGTCTGTGCTCGATTTCGCCACGCTCGATTTTGCGTTTGGCAACGACATTCCATACATCATGTACCTGCCCGGTTACGCCGCAACGGCCTGGTATCACGATGCCCTGCCCGGCAAACACGAGACCCTGCAAAACCTGCTCGACGAAGTGGAAGAGTTCGCGCTCGGCCAGTATGCCACCGCCCTGCTCAAAGGGGACATGCTGACGCCCGAGGAGCACGCGGTCGTCGCGGAGAAATTGTCGCGTTATACCGGTCTCTCACAGCAATTCATCGAACGCTCGAACCTGCGCATCAACGACCAGCACTTCTTCAAGGAACTCCTGCGCGAGCGCGGACTGACCGTCGGCCGCCTCGACAGCCGCCTGATCGGCATGGACCGCTCCGGCGTGACCGAACAGCCGGAGTCTGATCCGCTGCTCGATGCGGTGCTGGCGCCCTACACGGCCGGGTTCTATCACTACGTGCGCGCGGAACTCAAGTTCGAGTCGGACCTGCCGTATGAGATCCTCAGCAGCCGCGTTCATCCGTGGTCGTTCAAGGAATTCGAGGGACAGGCCGTCTACGTCGCCGAAACTCTGCGCAAGGCGATGACCGTCAATCCGCATCTCAAGGTCTTCGTGGCCAACGGCTACTACGA
>CAYNQA010000322.1:0-3655 GCA_964399225.1 uncultured Anaerolineaceae bacterium | reverse complement strand
CCCCAGCCCGCCGCCGCCGGCAGAAGAATGATTGTTGATAAAAAGCACCTGGTGTGTATCGTTCCCGTCGATAGTCAGCAACGCCGAGCCGGGACCATCAAAGGTGACCGGCTTGGTGATATTCAATTGTCCACTCAACAGGATCGTACCGGTCACGCTGAAATTAATGGTATCGCCGGAGCCAGCCACCTGCAGCGCATCGCGCAATGAGCAATCGCCATCCACACAAGAGCCGTCATTCTCGTCCACCAGCGTATTGACCGTCAACGTGGCCGCATACGCGGGCGTAACCGGCGTCACCGCCAGCAAGGCCGTTAAAAATGCCATCAAGGCAAAAGCGTGAAAAATCTTTTTGAACATGGTTTTCTCCTTCGCCGAAATTACTGATACAGTTCTTTCAACCGTTGGCGTTCATACACCAGCGCCAGCAACACGCCGTTGATCAGCAGGGCCTCATCCTTTGCGGGGAATTTGGCTTTCATCTCCAGCGTGTACGTGTCCACCATCCAGGTGCGTTTCTTTTGCAGGACCATCACCGTCTCGTCGCCGAGGCGCACGTAATAACGCGGCGTGATCAGGCGGAACAAAATGCCCGGCAACTGGCGGATGTAGCGGTCGAACGGCAGCTGCATGGCCATCAGCGAGCTTTGCTCCGGCGCCACCAACCCGGCCTTCTTCCCCTCCGCGTCCTTCAACCAATACATCTTCACCGAGCGCAGGTTGAGCGCGCGCGAGATCTCCATATCCATCAGGGTCGAACCGGGCATATCAGGCGCAAACTTCGAAGTATCCACCGCCGAGAGGAAATCATCATCCACCACCCCCACCTTTTTCCCGTCAGCCGCGAGGATGTCCCAGTTGCTGGGAATATCCACGATGCGGTTCTCCTGGCTGATGACGGTAAAGGCGGGCTGGCCGTTCGCCGTCACGCGCACCTCATCCTTTGCCCCGAGCAGACGCTTGCTGGCGGTCAACAAGACCGTCCCATCGGCATCCTTCACCGTGATCTTCGGCAGGAGCGAAAACAGCGAAAACGAAAACGTAAGCGGATACTTGTACATGAAATCTCCTTTGACAAACGAACGCAATTCATCCCAAACGGGATGATGGCAGCACTATACCCACGCCCATGTTGCATTTGTTGATATTTGTTGCAGAATTTTCGGAGTAAAATCAAGGCATGAAGGGTGAACCATCCGTCCTCAGCCCCGCCTCATTCACCACCCTTGGGGAACTGATCCGCTACCTGCGTGAACGGGCGCGCCTTTCCCAGCGTGAGCTTGCCGCGCAGGTCAATTACCATTACAGCACCATCAGCCGCATCGAAAAGAACAACCACATACCCGACATCCCCACCTTGATGGGACGATTCGTGCCCGCGCTGGACGTGGAAGACAAACCGGAATGGATCGCCCGCCTGCGTGAGCTGGCCGACCCCGAAGAGCGCCTCGAATCCGCGCCCAAAGCGGGCACAACCCTCGCCGGCGAAGACTCAACCCCGGCCCCGCTCCCCGTTCCCTTCACCCCCCTGCTCGGCCGCGAACACGAAGCCGACTCGCTCTGGGAAATGCTCCGCCGCGCCGACGTACGCCTCGTCACATTGGTGGGCCCGCCCGGGGTCGGGAAGACGCGGCTCGCCATCCACGCGGCGCAACAGGTGGCCTCCTGGTTCCCCGACGGAGTCATCTTCGCCGACCTGGCGCCCGTCACCCGCGCCGAGGGAGTCATTCCCGCCATCGCGTCTGCGCTGGGGGTGCCCGAGACGTCCGGCCGTTCCTACCTGGCCAGCGTGCAGAGCCGCCTGCGCAACCAGCGCACCTTGATCGTGCTCGACAACTTCGAGCAGGTCATCTCCGCCGCCTCGCAAGTGGCAAAAATTCTGGCGGCCTCCCCCGATTTGAAGATCATCGCAACCAGCCGCGAAGCATTGCGCATTTCAGCCGAGCATGTATTTCCGCTTCAGCCGCTGCCCGTGCCCGAAACCACGAGCACCCTCGAAGCCCTGATGAACACCCCGGTCATCCGCCTCTTTGCCGACCGTGCGCGCGCCGCGCGGCCCGGCTTCACCATCACCGATGAAAACATCTCCACAGTGACCGAGATCTGCGCCCGCCTCGACGGACTGCCGCTGGCCATTGAACTGGCGGCCGCGCGCATCAACCTGCTCACTCCCAACGACATGCTCGAGCAGATCGACCGCCGCTTCCAGTGGCTGACCGGCGGCGCGCGCGACAGCCACGCCTGGCGGCAAACCCTGCGCGGCGCATTGGAGTGGAGCTACAACATGCTCAGCAAGGAAGAGCGCGTTCTGCTCCAACGCCTCTCGGTCTTCTCCGGCGGGTGGACATTGAAAGCCGCCGAAGAGGTTTGCGGTCAAGCGCCGATCTTGCGCGAGAATGTGTTTTCCCTGCTGCTGTTGCTGGTGGATAAATCGCTGGTGGTGGCCGAACCCGAGAACGGACGTTATCACTTCCTTGAAACCATGCGCGAGTATGCGCAGGAAAAACTGGAAGAGAGCGGACAGCAAAACGAGGCGCACGCCGCACACCTGGCATATTTTGCAGCGTGGGCCGAACAGCTCGAGAGCAAACTCGATGTGATCCCGCTGACCGACTCACGCCACCTGGCCGATGCGGAACGCAACAATGTTCACGCGGCATTGGGCCGCGCATTGGAAGACCGCGCGCTGCTGCCCCACGGTTTGCGCCTGGTCACATCCGCCGGGTGGATCTGGTTCCGGCACAGCCATTTCAGCGAGGGGACGGAGTGGGCCGAGCGCTTCCTGCCGCTTTCGGAAGAGGCGCAGTACAAGGCGGTGCGCGCGCGTCTGCTGTATCGCACTGCCGCGCTGGCCGAGTTTGCCTTCTGGCGCGAGAAGCACACCGAGATCAAGGCCTGGTTCGATGAGGCCGAGGCCATTGCGCGTGAAGTGGGCGATGAGATCAGCCTCGCCAATGCCTTGTATTTGCATACAGAAGTGTATCTGGATAATAACGAATGGGAGCGCGCCCAGCGGGCAAGCGCCGAAAGTGTGCAATTGGCCCGCAAGCTTTCAGAACCGCATCTGCTTTGCCTGGCGCTCTCGGATATGGCCGTGGCACTGCATGGACTGAAACGCAAGGCCGAAGCCCGCGCCGCGCTGGATGAGGCGCTGGAGACCGCCACCCGCGAGAAATACGTGCGCGGACAAGGCTATGCCCTGCGTCGTTTCGTTCACAACCTGCGCTCGGACGGCGAGTATGCCGAGGCTGTGAAGGTGAACCATCGCGCTTTGCAGGCCGTGCGCGAGAGCGGCGACCGTATCAACATTGGGCAGGTGCTGGTGAACATGGCGATCCTGCTCAACGCCTTGGATGACTTCGTCGCTTCGGGGCAATTTGCGCAGGAGGCGTATCGCATGTTCCAATCCATCGGCAGCGAGTATCAACAGCCCTTCCCGCTGCGGCTGGTGGGATATGCCGCCCTGCACATCAATGAAACGGCCAATGCGCGCCTGCTGTGCATCGACAGCATCAAGCGCAACCGCGCCCTTGGTGACGATCACACGGTCGGTGTGTATGGCGGGCTGGTGTTACTGGCCGAGGTGGAATTGGCGGAAAAAAATTATCAGCAAGCCGCGCGGCTGTATCACTTTGTGCGGACCTGGCAGGAGGCG
>CAYNQA010000321.1:0-3656 GCA_964399225.1 uncultured Anaerolineaceae bacterium | reverse complement strand
GCAGTTCGTTTGTATTGCAGTTGTGCTTACGGGATCGAGTACAGGAAGGCGTCGTTGCCATGTTCATTGAGCACGCAGCCGGGTTGGCGGAGACGTCTCATCGGTGGGAGATGCACAATTCAAGATCGCGCCACCCGCATCACCAGGTCCATATCACTGAAATTTGTTTGCCCGGCCTCTTACCCGTTTTAGGGGACCTCTACCCGGCTTCTTTTTTATGGTTATTTGCGTATACCGAGGCTTGGGCGCGTGTTTCCAAATTCAAGCGCTGCAAAATGTGATGAATATGCGAGCGCACAGTCGCTTCGGAGAGATGCAAGGCAGAACTGATCTCAGCATCTGTAAGCCCCTGTCCCAGCAAAACAAGGATCTCCTCCTGGCGGCCCGTAAGGGGTTCCTCCACTGCGCGCCGCTCCAGCGGACCGGTTTGCATCTTCCGTAATCCGCTGAATAATTTCTGCGCGATCCCTGCGGGTAAATACGGCACCCCGTCCGCAACCTTGCGAATCGCATCGAGCAAAAAGGAACGCGGCGCCGTCTTGGGAAAATAACCGAGCGCCCCGGCCTGAATGGCTGCGATGATCTTTTCTTCATCCTCCAGGCTGGTCACTACCATGATATGCGCCTGCGGATCCATTTGCACAATATTGCGAATCGCCTCCAGCCCATCCATATCGGGCATCAGCAAATCCATGAGGATAACGTCGGGTTTGCACTCCCCCAGCAGTGCCACAGCCTCCACGCCGCTCGATGCCTGGCCAACGATCATCAAGCCGGGCTCATCTTCCAATGCGGTGCTTAACGCCTCGCGCATCATGGGGTGGTCATCAGTAATCATGATCCGTATTTGCTTCATTTCGATTCCTTTTTCTCGACGCGCACGATCACACTGGTTCCTTTATTGGGAGTGGAGCGCGTTTCCAACGTTCCACCGAGCAGGTCGGCCCGTTCGCGCATGGTGCGCATGCCCATGCCTCCAGTCCGGGAGCGCTGCGGGTCGAACCCGATGCCGTCATCACTGACCTCGATCTGCACAGAGGCGCCATCACAATGCAGTGTCACCTTCACGTTGCGGGCTTGCGCGTGCTTGAGCGAATTGTTCAGCGCTTCAATCGTAATGCGAAACAGGTTTTCGCGCCACTCCATCGGACAGAGCGCGGCGTTTCCATCCACCGTAAGCATCGAACGTACACCTGCCCGTTCTTCCACGCTGGATAAGCGCATCTCGATCTCGCGGACGAGGTCCAACTCCAATTCCGCTTCCGTCTCCGACGGTTGAAGCTGATACAACATAAGACGCGTTTCCTTCAGGGCCTGCCTTGCGCTCTCCTGCAATCGTTCCGCGAGCTGCTGGGTGCGCTCCTTGTTGGCTTTGGACAGCGAGGAAGTGAGGGTTTCAGAAAAGAGATTCAAACTGTGCAGCGATTGGCTTACCGAGTCGTGCAGGTCACGGGCCAGGCGCTGGCGTTCCTCGATGACAGCAACGGTCCGGCGCTGTTCCATCAATTGTTCCTGGGTGGTACGCAAGGCGGTTTCCTGCTCCACGCGTTCGCTGATATCCACGAGGGAGGCAAGGAAGTACCGCGGTGAGCCATCGGGGAAACGCTGGCAGGACACAAAAACACTGGTGTGCAGGAACCCGCCGTCCCGACGGATGAAGCGCTTGTCGATCTGATACGTGTCACGCTCGCCGCGCATGGCCTGGCTGAACAGTTCCATATCGGAGTCGAGATCATCCGGGTGGGTCAACTCACTCCAGGTCAGTTGCTTAAGTTCTTCCTTCGAGTATCCGAGCATGCGGCACAGTTGATCATTCACTTCCACCCAGCTTCGATCGGGGGTGGTCACCGACATGCCCACTGCGCCCATGTTGAAATACCCCATGAAGTTCTCGCGGCTGATACGCAAGACCTCCTGCATTTGCTTGCGTTCCACCAGTTCATGACGAAGTTGAAGGTAGATTTGCGAGTTATCGAGCATGAGGGCCACGATCTGGGCTAATTGATCGCCGGTGCTGATGTCCGATTCATTGAATGGATAGCCTTCGCGAGTGCGCGAATAATTGATCGTACCGATCACCTGACCGCGCTGAATGATGGGTGCGATCAATATGGCGTGGATCGGATGCACATCGAACTGTTGCCTGCGGCCAGACCAGGATGCATAATCTTCCAGTACCACAGTTTGTTTGGAATCCACCGCCTGCCAGGTGAGAAAACCCCCCTCGCCGCGCCGCATGCGATCTCCTTTGATGAGGGGTTGGCCGGTTGTGACGGCATAGGTGACGATGGTATCGCCATCCTCGATCAGGTCCACGCTGACATCGGGAGCATCGAGCAGGGCTTGTGCCTTGGCGAGCAGGGTTTGTAGAATATCATCCACCTCCAGGCGGTTCACCAGATCGAGTACAGTCTGATTGAGAGCGGCAAGGGTCTCATTACGGCGATGAAGGATGCCTTCCAGGTTGATGCGTTCGCTCAGATCGTGCATCACTGCCAGTTGGCCATACGTTGCGCCGCGCGAATCTGTAAGCGGGATGCGCTGAATGTTGTAATTTTTATCGCTAATATGAATGTCGCGGCTGATCTTGCCGGATAGGTCGGATAGCAAAGAGACGATCTCAGGAAATTGGTTGAGGCTGGTTTCGGATAATGGTTTCCAGAGGTCCTGTTCAGTGACAGTGCAGATCAGTCGGGCCGCCGGGTTGAAGTCCACGAGGCGAGCCTGATCATCGACGACCAGCACCCCATCATCCATCTGGTCGATCATGATATTGCGGGCCATGGGGACGACTTCCATGAATCGCGAGCCATACAGTGCGATCAGGAAGAATAATCCTGCGATCGAAAACGTGATCGATGACCAATCCACACCCGGGATTTTGAAGACATCAAAAAGGTAGAGAAGATTACTAAAGATCGGTACGGCCAATGCCCCCAGCATTAGACGGCCGTGCCTGCGAGTCAGAGCAGGGCCGGTAACGGCCACTTGCCACAAGTTAAAAATCAGCATCAGAACAAGCAAATAGCCGGCGAGCGTGATCCATTTGAACCCAGGGCCGTGAACAAAATCGACAACGTTATAAGGCCCATCAAAGGGTATGAAGTCGGTCCAGATCAGTCGGTGGAATTCATTTGTCCACGCAAGCAGGATGCCAATGGCCGGAACAAGAAACAGGAGGGCACGCAGGCGAAAATCTTTCAGGCGTTCCTCGTGACCCGCATACACAAAAGAATAAGTGAGCATCAGGCTCAAAGCTGGAAGGTATCCGATATATTCCAGTTTTGCAAAGAAAATTTTAAGTGAAATGGGGACTGCCGCATAATCGAGGGCAGCGGACAAGGTCCAAAACGTAATACACATCATGGCAACCGCAAAATACAAACCGCCCTTTGTGTTTCGGCGCTGCCACGCAATATAGGTGGTAAAGATGTTTACCAAGGTGGCGATAAATATACTAAGGCTGATCGCGGTTAATTGGAACATGATTTTTAGAGGCGGTTTTGGTGAATTGTACCCTTTTCCTTTTCCCGTTGCAGTTCGATTTTATTGAAACACAACAGGCCTCCCGTTTGGGAGGCCTGTTGTGTTTATGGCAGCAGAGACAGGATTACGGGCCGGTGACGAAGACCCAGATACCGCCGCTGTTGGCGAGC
>CAYNQA010000320.1:0-3673 GCA_964399225.1 uncultured Anaerolineaceae bacterium | reverse complement strand
GGGCGCTTTGGGAAAACATCATTGCTGCGCTCGATAAGCGCTTCAAGGAGACCGGCCACACCAATGCAGCTTTCCCCATGCTCATCCCCATGTCTTTCTTCGAAAAAGAAAAGGAACACGTGGAGGGCTTCGCGCCGGAACTCGCTGTGGTGACTCACGGCGGCGGCGAAAAGCTGGAAGAGACTTTGGCTGTGCGCCCCACCTCCGAGACCATCATCGGTCACATGTACGCCAAATGGATCAAATCGTGGCGCGACCTGCCCGTGCTGATCAACCAATGGGGCTCTGTGCTCCGCTGGGAAATGCGCACCAAGCTCTTTCTGCGCACCGCCGAGTTCTACTGGCAGGAAGGTCACACCGCGCATGCCACGGCAGAAGAAGCCAAAGAAGAGATGTACCGCATGCTCGACGTGTACACCGATTTCGCAGTCAATGAGGCGGCGCTGCCCGTGCTCAAAGGCTACAAGAGCGAGACCGAGCGCTTCGCTGGTGCGCAGATCACCACATCCATCGAAGGCATGATGCAGGATAAACGCGCATTGCAGTCAGGAACCTCACACTATTTCGGCACGAACTTTGCCAAGGCGTTCGAGATCCAATTCCTCGATAAGAGCAACACTCTGCAGCACGTTGAGACCACCTCGTGGGGTCTCTCCACCCGCATCATCGGCGCGATCATCATGACCCACGGCGATGACCAGGGTTTGATCCTGCCTCCCCGCCTCGCGCCCATCCAGGTCATCATCGTGCCCATTTTCAAGAACGATGAAGAGAAGGCCAAGGTGATGGATGTAGCCGACCGCGTCTTTGCTGAACTCAAGGCCGCCGGCATCCGTGTCAAGGTCGATGACCGCGATAACGTCAGCTCCGGCTTCAAGTTCAACGACTGGGAGATGCGCGGCGTGCCTGTGCGTCTCGAGGTCGGACCCAAGGATGTGGAAAAAGGTTCGGTCGCGCTGGCCCGCCGGGACAAGCCCGGACGCGAGGGCAAATCCTTCGTCTCGCAGGCAGGTCTCCCCGCGACGGTGAATCAACTCCTCGTCGAGATCCAGGAAGCGCTGCTCAAACGTGCCACCGAGTTCCGCGATGCGAACATCCATGAGCCCAAAGATTACGAAGATCTGAAATCCATCGTCACCGACGGTTGGGCGTTTGCATGGTGGTGCGAGAGCAAGGAGTGCGAAGCCAAAGTCAAGGAAGACACCAGGGCTACCACCCGCAACATTCCCCTGGACCAACCCGAAGGCCACGGCACCTGCGTGGTCTGCGGCAAGGCCGCGAAGAAGAAAGTCTATTTCGCGAAGGCGTACTAACGTGTCAAGTGTTCCAGTGTCAGGTGTCAAGTCAATTCGGCTCGCTACACCTGACACTTGGAACTTGAAACCTGACACCGAGAACCATGCCCGCCATTGACCTCGCCCGCCTGAAAAAACAAGCCGCCAGTTTGGCCGAACTCTTTGGCCAGCCGGATGAGTTCGTCCGCTTGTTGCACGACACGCTGGACTTCTACGTAAACCGCACCGTGCGCGACGAAGGCGCTGTGGCGCCATCATCGGTTCTCGAAACCTACCGCACTCCCTCCCCCATCCTGAAACAGATCGAAAACGAATTGGCGCCGCTGGCAACCTCCCGACCAGATGAAGCGCTCGAGCTCGCCGACCGCCTCTGGGATGAGGGCTGGCTGGAGATGCGTCTTCTGGCCGCCTCCCTGCTCGGGCGCATCCCCCCGCAGGAAGACCGCTTGCTCGCGCGTCTCACCGCATGGGCCACACAGGTCCGCGACCCATCGGTACGTGCTGCGTTGCTGTCCACCAGCCTGGTGCGCTTGCGCAGAGAAACCCCGGAACGATTTCTTGAGCTGGTCGGTGAATGGCTCAACCCCAGGCGCCAGCGGCTTTGGCCGCACGGCATCCAGGCGCTCATCCCCCTCATCCGCGACCCGAATTATAGCAACCTTCCGCCGGTCTTCGAGATCCTCGAAGAGGTGGTGGAAGCATCGCCCGCCATCATACAGAACGAAATGATCGAGTTGTTCGAGGCCTTATACAGCGACTCGCCAACCGAAACAGCCCACTTCCTGCAGGACATTCTTGAAACATCCGAAAACCCCATGACTGCAACAACCATCCGTCGCATCTCGCCGTCCCTGCCTGCAGGCCTTGCAGAGGCGATACGAAATTTGGTAAAACCAAAACGCGAGAATCCCTGATTTCCTTTGCCAAAGGAGGCAAACATGGTCATTCTAAATTTCATCATCGGCGCGGCTTTGCTCGTAAGCGGGCGTAAGTTGTTCTGGTTGTTCGTTGCCGCCGCCGGCTTCATGACCGGACTCCAGATCGCGGCAAGGGCGATCGGCGGGCCGGAGTGGGTCGGCATTGCCGTGGGCATATTCTTTGCCATTGGCGCAGCGCTTTTGGCGGTCTTCCTAAAAACAGTTGCGATCGGGGTAGCCGGGTTTTTGATGGGCGGCGCTGTGCTCACCGGCATCTCCGGCTTCTTCGGTCTCGACAGCGGGTTGTTTTACTGGGCGCTCTTCCTCGTGGGCGGCCTGGGCGGCATGATCCTGATCGGCATGTTCTTCGACCTGGCTGTGATCTGGCTCTCCAGCATGGCAGGCGCCTACCTGGTGATGGGCATCATCCCGATCGATGGTGTATGGCGCATCCTTACATTTGTAGCCATCCTTTTCGTGGGAGTCATCTACCAGACCGGTCAATGGCGCAACAACGGCGACGACGATTAATCAGAAAAACCAGGCTTCCCGCAGAAGCCTGGTTTCTATTTCGGAGGACTCATGCTCAAGCAACGGATCTTCTGGCACGACACCGTGGACATGCTGCCCGGCGACTCCACCTCGCCTCTCCCTGACCGCGTAGCGGTTGCCATCATCGGGAGCGGATTCACCGGGCTGGCCGCCGCCCGGACCTTCGCCCAGCGTGGGGTCCGCGTGGCAGTGCTGGAGGCCGAGGATATGATTGGCTGGGGCGCGAGCTCGCGCAACGGCGGCATGGTGTTGTCCGGACTGAAGCTGCCGATGCAAACCGTCATCAAACGCTATGGCCGCGACCTGGCGAAGCAACTTTTCCGGTGTTCGCTTGAATCGATCGACACGGTCGAGCAAATTGTCCGCGAGGAAAATATTGATTGCGGCTTTGCGCGGACGGGTCACCTGCTGGCGGCAAACAAGCCGAAACACTTCGATGCGCTCAAAGATGAAGTCGAGTTCATGGCCAAAGAGTTCAACCACAAGGTGCATCTGGTTTCGCCGAACGAGTTGCATGGTGAGATCGGGTCGAAGGTGTATCACGGCGCACTCGTGGACGAGGTCAGCGCGGGGGTCAACCCGGCCCAGTTCGTGACCGGTCTCGCGCGGGCGGCGCAAAAAGTCGGAGCGACAGTCCACACCAAAGCGAGAGTCACCCGCATTGGGCGGAGCGGGACACGATTCGTCGTCGAGACAGAACGAGGCAAGCTCGAGGCAGAGTCTGTCTTTGTTGCCACGGCAGGATATACCGGTCCAGCCACGAAGTCGTTGCAGAAGAAAGTCATCCCGATCGGGTCGTTCATCATTGCCACGGAAAAGTTGCCCGACGATCTGGCGCGCGAACTCAGCCCGAAGAACCGCATGATCTTTGATTACAAACATTACCTGAATTATTTTCGGCTATGGGAT
>CAYNQA010000319.1:0-3709 GCA_964399225.1 uncultured Anaerolineaceae bacterium | reverse complement strand
ATGTTTGGGCAAAACGTCATTCCGCTAGGGGCTGGCCGCCTCGAGGTGGGAATGACCGTGGACGTTTTGTCGTGAGGTAAAATCCAGCCCATGTCCCTTTCCCGACGCGATGTCCTCAAGCTGGGCGGCGCAGCCATGCTGGCCTCCGCGCTCAGCCCAACGCTCGATGCGCTGGCAAGTTCCGCCCCGCCCTCCGTCTTCTCACGCGGCAGTGCAACCCTGCCCCGCGTGGCGTTGACCATTGACGATTGCTACCTCTCGTACATTCTCGAAAAAATGGAAAACGCGCTGGCCGAATACCCCGAGATGCGCGTCACGTTTTTTCCAACTGGCGAGGCCCTTCTGAGCACCGAGGGCAAACTGCCGGGCATTTGGAAACGCCTGGCCGAGCGCGGCCACGACATTGGCTATCACTCGTTCTATCACGACAACCTGCAAGTCTTCAGCAATGAAAACGCCCTGCTCGATTACGACATGTGGTTGGGCGCACTCAAAAAAGTATTGGGCAAAGAGCCGCGCGTGCATTTTGCGCGCCCGCCGTTCGGCAATGTCAGCCCCACGTTTTTAACTCTTTGCAAACAACGCGGACTGGTCTGCACGATGTGGTCGTGGGGTTGGGGTGGTATCGAAGTGGAAGACACAGTGAAATACACCGTGCCCAAAACCAAGAACGGCGACATTGTCCTGCTCCATACCCGCAGCGTGGATATGGGCGTGATCCTCGAGGGCCTGCCCTGGCTGAAACAACAAGGCTTGCAGGCGGTCACATTGCGCCAACTGTATTACGACTTCCGCAAGGAACAGATCAACGCCGCAGGCTGCGACGCATCCACCGCCAGTTCGCTCACACGCACCTGCAACGAATAGGAAGTGCCTAACATCGAACACAACAGCTATTGTCTTTGCGAGGAGGCGTAGCCGACGAAGCAATCCCCTTGCGGAATTGGAGATTGCTTCGCCCTATCGGGCTCGCAACACTTGCACCAGCACGCAAGTGCAGGTGTGACAGGCTACATCTTGGATGTTGGATACTCCTAACGAATAATCCACGCCAACTTTAGTAATATCGGAGGCAGAATGAAACGATTATTGGTTCTCTGCGTTATTTTGGCACTCGCGCTGACATCCTGCCGACAGGCAAACCGCCCTGCCGCCCCCGCCACAGACTCGCCTCCCTCCGCCCCCGAAGCGGGCGCCACCTCGCTGACCTTTTCCACCGGCCGCAACGAATACACCATCAGTGTAGACAACACCCCGCGCACGTTCATCGTATACGTGCCGGGCGGCTACGATCCCAACGTGCCCACGCCGGTGCTGTTCATGTTCCATGGCTCGAACCAAAACGGCAACATCATGTACGAAAACACAGACTGGGTGAACAAGGCCGAGGAGGAAACCTTTATTGTCGTCTTCCCCTCCAGTTGGCAATATCCGCTGTTGATCGAGCCTGGCATCCACGAAAAATGGAACACGTTCAACATGAAGAACGAGGTTGTCGAGGGCACGGAATTAAAGGACGATATCAAGTTTACGCGCACGATGCTGGACCTGGTCCAATCCACATTCAATGTGGATGCCAAGCGGATCTTTGCCAGCGGCTTTTCAAACGGCGCGGCGTTCGTGTCCACCCGCCTGACCGTTGAAATGAACGATGTTTTCGCCGCATATGCCATCAGCGGAAGCGGCATTTTCGGCGTGAACGAAGGCAACTCCACCCTGCTCGCGGGAGAGAACCCGCCAATAGTCAATGTGTCGGTGTATTCCATCATCGGAACCCAGGATGAAAAAGTATCCCTCAGCACGGGCCTCGAACGTCCCGTCGTGATCCAGCCCGACGCGATCATCAACGAGCCGGTGTTCAACCAGATGCTGGTCAACTCCACATCCCTGCTCGGCCTGAGCATGGATTACACCGTGGAGACCGCCCCGCCCTCGACCATCTTCACCTTCCGCAACAGCACACAAGGCTGGCAGAATGAGTTCATCTTCCAAATGGTCAAGGGACTCTTCCACGAATATCCCGCTGGCGACAACAACGCCCCCGGCGTGAACGCATCCGATCTCTTCTGGGATTTCTTCCTCAGCCACGTGGAACAGTAAACAGAATTGGAACACCCCGCAAATGAAAGACCGCCGACGGCGGACCATGGTCAATGGTCTGTCGTCGGCGGTCAACACACAGAGAATCTCGTATACTTTTTTTTAGAGGTGGGGCGAATATTTTTCCGCAAACAGCGCAGGCTGTCCGCCCGTGTGCCAAAACAACGCCGTATCTTCTTTTTTGAAAAATCCCTTGCGGACTAGATCGATCATCCCCGCCGCGGCGCGGCCGGTGTAGACGGGGTCGAGCAGCAGACCTTCGGTCCGCGCGAAGAGATGCACGGCCTCGCGTTCCGCCTCGGTCAGGACGCCGTAACCGGCTTTGCAGTAGCTGTCGTTGGCAAGCACCGCATCGGGGCCGAACTGGATCCGCTCCCCCATCTTCTCGCTCGCCTTCGTCGCCAACTCCGAGACGTGAGTTTTCAGCCAATCTTCCGGCTCGTCAATGCTGATACCCAGCACCTTGCCCTTGAACCCAAATACGCGCTGACCCAACACCAGCCCGGCATGTGTCCCGCCGGAGGATGTGCCAAAAACCATCCAATCAACGTGGACACCCTGCTTCAAAAACTCTTCCATCGCAAAAGCATATCCCAGCGCCCCGGTCGGACTGGATCCACCGTACGGCACAAGATACGGCTTCTTCCCATCAGCAGTTGCGTTATCAAATGTCTCCTGCAAGATGCGGTCGCGGTCCTTGCGGTCCGCCACGTGGACAATCTTCACACCGAAGAGGCCATCCAACAACAGGTTGGCCGAAGGCTGGGACGGCAAATCGCCGGTCAGCACGAGGGTACATTCAAAGCCATAGCGCGCCGCGGCCGCCGCCGTTTGACGGCAGTGATTGGACTGGATCGCGCCCGCCGAGATCAACATCTTCGCGCCTTGCTCCTGCGCCTCCGCAACGAGAAATTCCAGTTTACGGGTCTTGTTCCCGCCGAAGGCCAGCCCCGTCTGGTCGTCGCGCTTGACCAGGATGCGCGGTCCGCCCAGGGTCGCAGATAGACGCGGGAGTTCTTCGATGGGGGTTGGGAGGTGAGCAAAATGTAATCTTGGAATCATATCTTCTCCATTCCTTTCAACACAAAGGCACTAAGACTCAAAGACACCAAGAAATCTTTGTGGCTTCGTGACTTTGTGACTTCGTGTTCAAGCCCCGAGTCCCTGCTTGGTTCTTTGCTTTCCACGCGATCTCATCATATCCAATATGCGTGGAATTATTTCCGAGTACATCCGATACAAAAACTTATTCGGTGCATAATCCCACGCCCCCAGTGTGCGGACCACGCGCCCACCGAGGCCTTCCTTGAAGCGATACACACCCCACATCGAATCGGTCTCGTCGAAGGTCTCCGGCGCGCCCCACAGGTCGTAGACGGTGCATCCGGCCGCCTTCGCGCGCTTCATCGCCTCCCATTGCAGGAGGTAGGTCGGCATCTTGTCACGGTGCAGGTCGCGCGACATGCCGTAGACGTAGTAGGCACGGTCGGCGAAAGTGAAGAGGAAAATGCCTGCGACAGGTTCGTTGTTGACTTCGGCGATCAATGGGACCACGGACGGTTGACCATGGACGATGCCTGACGTCATAAAAATTTTCCAAACCGTCAGG
>CAYNQA010000318.1:0-3710 GCA_964399225.1 uncultured Anaerolineaceae bacterium | reverse complement strand
TGTTACACGCGGCAGGTGGATTATTCCACAAATCAGGATTTTCGCCTATAATAATTTTGTCTGAGTTTGGCTGTCAGAGACTCTCGAATATTCACAGTCATGCACCGTCATTGCGAGCGTAGCGAAACAATCTCCCATGTGTCGGAGATTGCTTCCCGAAGGTCGCAATGACAGATAACAAGGAGAATCCCATGCGACGAATGTTTGGCTTTTTGATCGGAATCATGGTCGGCGCACTGGTCGGCTCGACGGTGGCGCTTCTGCTCGCGCCCGAATCGGGTGAGCAGTTGCGGAATGAGATCCGCGCCCGGGGCGAAGGCTTCCTGTCTGATGTGCGCAGCGCCGCGGACAACCGCCGCATCGAACTGCAGAACCGGCTGGAAAATTTACGCGCACCACGAGGGTAAAAGTTGCGACGCGGACGAGCACAGAGAACGCAGAAATTTATCCGCGTCGAGCATCCATGATCTGAGAGTAAAATTCCTCCACCCTCGCCATGTTGCGCCCATACTCGGCGCGGCTGGTGATGATCTCGTGATTGAGACCTGCCGCTTTGGCGCGCAGGTCTTTATTTTTAATCGCGTGGACGATCGCATCTGCCAGCGCAGAGGGGTTGGCCGAATCCACGAGCAATCCATTCTCGCCATGTTGAATCCACTCGCGCAAAGACTCAAGATCGCCGAGGATGGGGAAACATCCGCAAGCCATGCCTTCGAGCAACGTATTCGGAGTCCCGTCGTGCGTGGATGGCGAGACGAGGATCATCGCGCTGCGATACACATCGGCCATCTCGGTATGCGGACGCGGCGCGAGCAATTCAACCGCTCTTTCGATCTCCAATTTTCGAATCCATTCCAATGCCTCGGGTTGACCGGCCATGCTGGCGCAGACGAACTTTGCATTGGGGATCTCTCTCAGCACCAGCGGAATGGCTCGAAAGAACGTATCGTTACGAACGTAAGCGCGGAAGCCGCGCGGGTTGAAGATGACCGGTTCCTCGGTCAACTGCGCGGGCGGATGGAACAAACCCGTGTTGATGCCGCCATTGCCCGGCGTGACCAGGGTCGGCGCAGCGTTGTGCAAGCCCCATTCACGGGCGAGACGGATGTCGCGGTTGCAGTCGGCGTGCAGGGCATCGGTCACGTTCATGGCCCAGCGGGTGTGATGTCGCATCAGCGGCGTGGAGGGCGCGTGCAGGGTAAAGTCATTGCCCCAGATGGAAATGACCAGCGGCACGCGCAATCCCGCGTTGGCGGCCAGCATCCCTTCGTAGGGGACTCGCAAGGCGTGGACGAGGTCCGGTCCGATGCGCTCCACAATGGCGCGCAGTTGCTGGCCAGCGCGGGGAAGCGTCAACGGGCCGAGCCAGTGACGGATCTCACTGCGCAGGTGCAGGAGGCGAGAGTCGCGCCGGGGTTGTCCGGAGCCGGTTTGCCCGGCCCGTCCGCTAAAGGCGACAGGAACCGCTATGAGGGAAGCGAGACCCGCGATCGGTTCGCAGGCAAAGGTGGAGGCAAGGTGAACCTCGTCCCCACGCTGGATCCAGTAGGCGATCCAGCTACGGGAAATGGGCGAACGCCCGTCGGCTACAAAAAGCAATTTCATGTCAATTCCAATTGTAGTATATTTGTCGTTTGTATGACCCTGGGTTTGACATACGCCCGCAGTCTGCGGGTGAATTTTTCTCAATGAGGATAAAGAATGAAACAGATCTGTGTTATCGGCGTGGGATACGTCGGCATCGTGACGGGGGCTTGTTTTGCAGACCTTGGCAACAAGGTGGTTGCGCTGGACGTGAACGAGAAGCGCATCGAGAATCTCAAGAAGGGCATCATGCCCATCTACGAACCGGGGCTGGATGAACTGGTAACGCGCAACGTGAAAGCGGGCCGCCTTTCGTTCACCACTTCGTACAAGGAAGCCCTGCAGAATTGCGAATACGCCTTCATCGCGGTCGGGACTCCCTCCGGCGTGAACGGCGAAGCGGACCTGCAATACGTGGCCGCCGCGGCGACTTCCATTGCGAAGGAGATGACCGCGCCGCTGATCATCATCAACAAATCCACGGTTCCGATCGGGACGGGGGACTGGGTCGCTGACATTGTGAAGGGTGCCCAGCCCAAGCCGATCGAATTCTCGGTGGTCTCATGCCCCGAGTTTTTACGTGAGGGTTCGGCCATTGGCGACTTCACCAATCCGCATCGGACGGTGATCGGTTCGATGGACAAGGACGCGGCGAATAAAGTCGCGCACCTGCACCTGCCCCTGCGCGCGCCCATCGTCATCACGGACCTGCGCACGGCGGAGATGATCAAGTACGCCAGCAACGCCTTCCTCGCCACGAAGATCTCGTTCATGAACGAAGTGGCCGATATTTGCGAAGCCCTCGGCGCAGACGTGAAAGAGGTGGCGGCAGGCATGGGCTACGACGCGCGCATCGGGCGTCACTTCCTCGACGCCGGTCTGGGCTGGGGCGGTTCGTGCTTCCCCAAGGATGTGCAGGCGTTGGCCTACATGGCGAACGAAAAGAGTCTCGCCACCCCGATCCTCGATTCGGTGATGAATGTGAACTACGACCGCCGCAAGGCCGCCGTGCAGCGCACCGAAGAGATGCTGGGCGGCTCACTCAAAGGCAAGACCATCGGTCTGCTTGGGCTGGCGTTCAAACCCAACACGGACGATATGCGCGACGCACCCTCGATCGACATCGCCAGTGAGTTGGTGGAAGGCGGCGCGAAAGTGCGCGGCTACGACCCGGTCGCGATGGAAGTGGCGCGCCCGCTCCTGCCCGCCGTGGAATTCCACACCGACCCGTACGACATGGCCAAGGGCTGTGACGCGCTGATCGTGGTCACGGAGTGGAACGAGTTCAAACAACTGGACCTGGAGAAACTGAAGGGCCTGCTCAAGTCCGCGGTCATCTTCGACGGACGCAACATCTACGAGCCGAAGGTGATGAAGGAAATGGGGTTCACCTATCGCTCGGTGGGGCGAGGGTTTAACGGGAAGTAGACTCGGTAAATTGGTAGATTGGGAACTGGTAAAAGTCTGGCGGCTGAGAGGTCGCCAGACTTTTTTTGTTGCTCGCCGGTGGTCGAGTAGCGAGCGTTCTCTGCGAGCGTACCGAGACCACCGTGTTTCAAGAAAACAATTGTTGGGATGTGACGCATTGGTCTCGATACGCCCCGACGAGCACGGGGCTACTCGACCAACGGTTTGCTATGGCAATCCCAAATCTGCATCTGTCTTGTCGGCATCCGGAATAAAAAGAGAGCGACCAAACTGCTCCATGCCGAATTGAGCGATGATGGCCTGTCCCTGCGGCGAGGTGATAAAGTCCGCGAAGGCTTGCGCGCCAGCGAGATTGATGTGCGGCCACTTTTCGGGGTTGACGATGATGACGTGATACACGTTCAGCAAAAACGGGTCACCTTCGAAGAGAATGACGAGGTCGATGTTTTTTTGATAGGCGAGGAAGGTGCCGCGGTCCACGAGGGCGTAGCCTTGCTTCTCGGAAGCGATGCCGAGCGTATTGCCCTGTCCCTGACCGGATTCGAGATACCACGACTCCTCATATGGATTCAGCCCCGCGCTTTGCCAGATAGCTTTCTCTTTTACGTGCGTCCCCGATTCGTCGCCGCGCGAGACAAAGGTTGAGGCGGAGGAAAAGATGGCGAGGAATGCATCCGCTGCGGAGGTCCGCGTGTGAA
>CAYNQA010000317.1:0-3711 GCA_964399225.1 uncultured Anaerolineaceae bacterium | reverse complement strand
TGGAGCGTGTTGAAGAAGTATCGCCTCCAACCGGTGAAGGTGAAATCGTAAAAGAAAAGAGACTGGCAAAAGCCAGTCTCTTTTATGTTGGGAGATCGGTCAGGTTACTTCGCCTCGCACTCGTCATCTTCACAACTGCAGGTTTCCAACCCCGCCGCTTTTTCGAAGGCCTCTTTCCCTTCGTTGATCGAGAAGTAGATCAGGCCTGCCGCGCCGAGGCTGTCTACAAAGCCGAAGCCGGTCAACTCGTAGATCAGGCTGGATGCCAGCAGGACGACCGACATGTAGATGCACACCATCGTGCAGTTTGCGTCCGCGAGGATGGGGGATGAGTTGAGCGCGTGTCCCACTTTGCGCTTGCCGCGCACCAGCGCCCACATGATCGCGATCGAGATGACCGAGATGATCACGCCCGAGAGAGTCGCTTCGGGTTTGTGGCCGGTGACGAGGTTGTAGATGGCCGTCAGGCCGAGGCCGGCGGCGAGCAGATAGAAGGAGGTGCCGGTGATGCGAAGGGCTGTCCGCTCAAATTGAGAGCGAGGCGTGCCGGGGTTGCGGCGGATGCGGATCACCATGGCGAGGATCCCGATGCCGGACATCACCTCGATGAACGAGTCGATCCCGAAGCCGAAGAGGGTCAGCGCCTCGTCTTCCACGCCGAAGTAGACCGAGACCAGCCCCTCGGCGAGATTGTAGAAGATCGTGAAGACCGCCAGCCACAACGCGGTCTGCCAGTATTTGTTCGTGTCGGTTTGGGTGAGGGTGGTCATGGGTACTCCTGCGGACATTTGAAAAGGAAACATCCCGTTGCTCTGTCATTGCGAGGAGCGTTAGCGACGAAGCAATCTCCTCGCACTGGGAGAAAACAGACGATCGTTATTCCGTTCATTGTTCAGAGATTATAGGTTCCCCCGCCTTGCGGCGCAATGCAAAAATTCACGCGTGTTTCGGCTCGATGAAATCCCATTTATTGCCGTACAGGTCTTCGAACACCACCACCGTGCCGTAGACCTCGTGACGCGGCTCCTCGAGGAACTTGACTCCCTTGGCTTTCATGCGCGTGTAATCGCGCTCGAAGTCGTCGGTGTGGAGGAAGAGGAAGACGCGGCCGCCGGTCTGGTCGCCGACCCGGCTCGACTGTTCCGCGTTGACCGCCTTCGCGAGCAGCAATCCGCTTCCGCCTTCGCCATGCGGGGCCACGCGCACCCAGCGTTTGCCGCCGCCCATGTCGGTGTCTTCAAGCAGGTCGAAGCCGAGAACGCCGGTGAAATACGCGATGGCTTCGTCATAATCGCGGACGAGCAGGGAGAGGTATGCAAGTTTTTGATTCATAATCCGATTATACAGTCTGCCGGTGGTCGAGTAGGCGGCGCAGTTCCGCCGTATCGAGACCACCGAGTCACATGGTAAATATTGTCTTTTTGAAAAGCGGTGGTTTCGACACCGCACCTGCGGTGGGTGCAGGTGTACGTCCCTCGCTGACGCTCGGAACTAGAGAGTGGATAAATGGGTGGTCTACATAGAAAATCACCACAGAGATCACGGAGGCACAGAGCCACATTCAGAAGGGTTTCTCCGTGATCTCTGTGCGCTCCGTGGTGAAATGATTGGAAGGCCCACAAGATTAGCCACTCTCCGGAACTACTCAACCACCGGTGTTTTTTGGATTCGGGATAAAATACATCAAACTTTTTTACACAGGAATTAGCCATGACCTCAGATATTCACCAAACCGGAAGCCCGCACCACTTCCTCGCCCAGCTTGTCGGCGCGTGGGCGGGCAAAAGCAAACTCTGGCTCGAACCGGGCAAACTCGCGGACGAGTCGCCTGTGCAGGGCGCGATCACCCTCGTGCTGGAAGGGCGCTTCGCGATCTTCCTCTATCAGGGTTCCATCGAGGGCGAGCCGCAGCACGGCATGTTCACCTTCGGCTACAACACCACCCTCGACCGTTACGAGGCCAGCTGGCTCGACAGTTTCCACAACAACACGGCCATCATGTTCTGCACCGGCGCGCCAAAAGAGAACGGCTTTCTCGTGCTCGGCAGTTACCCCGACCCCACCGGCGGCCCGGACTGGAACTGGCGCACCGAGGTCACTCTCGAAGATGCCAACCATCTCACCATCGAGGCCTACAACATCCTGCCCGACGGGCGGGAGGCAAAAGCAACAGAAGCGAAGCTGACACGCCAGCGAAAATAAGCACCAGACTATATCGGTCCGTTCAAAGGAAAACCAGGAATGAATATTCGTAAACCGGGCGCACATTTAGATTACATGTTATACGAGACGCGCGCGCAACTGGTCCTGTTCAGCCAGATGGCCGATGCCAAAGCCAACATCCTGTTGAGCATTTCTCCCGTCCTCGTCACCATTGCCATCAGCAAACTGACCGACCCCGCCTGGACCCTGCCGGTCATTGTGCTGGTGGTCTTCCTGCTCGGCGCGATCTTCTTCGCCCTGCTGGCAGTCATCCCGAGCATGAACCTGCTGCGCCCCAAAAAACTCAGCACACGCGACTCGGACTTCAACACGCTGTTCTTCGGCGATTATTCGCGCGTGCCCTATCCCGAATATCTCGCCCACATGGAGGAAGTGATGAACGACCCCGGGCGCGTCTACGAGGCGCAGGTGCGCGAGATCCACTCGGCTGGCGTGTATTTGCAGAAGACCAAATACAACTACATCAAATACGGCTACATCCTGTTCTTCACCGGCATCATTACGAGCGCCACACTCTTCATCATCTCTGTTTTTTAGCAAGGCGGTCAACCATGAACATCCTCATCCTCGGCGGCACAAAATTCCTCGGGCGGCACATCGTGACCTCGGCCCGCGAGCGCGGACACACGTTGACCCTCTTCAACCGCGGACGCACCAACCCGGACCTCTTCCCGGACGTGGAAACGCTTCACGGCGACCGCGAACTGGATCTCGCGCCTCTGGCCAACCGCCGCTGGGACGCAGTCGTGGACGTCGCAGGCTACCTGCCGCGCGTCGTCGGCCTCTCCGCCCAGACGTTGGCAACGAGCGTGGACCGCTACGTGTACATCTCGTCCATCTCGGCCTACGCCAGTTTGCGCGAGATCGGCGTGGACGAATCCAGTCCGCTTGCCACGATGAAGGATGACACCGTGGAGGAGATCACCGGCGAGACGTATGGTCCGCTCAAAGTGTTGTGCGAGCAGACCGTTGAACGCATCTACGGCGACCGCGCCTTGATCGTCCGCCCGGGACTGATCGTCGGCCCGAATGACGGAACCGACCGCTTCACCTATTGGCCGGTCCGCGTGGCGCGCGGCGGGGACGTGCTGGCTCCCGACCGCCCGGATGTTTTGACTCAAATTATTGATGTGCGCGACCTCGCCGACTTCACCGTCAAGTTGATCGAAGACGGCGCATCGGGCGCCTTCAACGCCACCGGTCCCGATTACGAATTGAGTTTTGGAACCATGCTCGAAACCTGCAAACAGGTCAGCGACAGTGACGCGCGCTTCCATTGGGCCTCGCCCGCGTTCATGGAGCAGCACAACGTCGCGCCGTGGAGCGACATGCCCGCCTACCTGCCCGACACCGGCGAAGATGCTGGCTTCGCGTGCGTCAGCATCGCCAAAGCCCTCGCCGCCGGGCTGACCTTCCGTCCGCTCGCGGAGACGGTGGCCGATACGCTGGAATGGGAGAAGACCCGTCCTGACGATTACGTCTGGAAGG
>CAYNQA010000316.1:0-3726 GCA_964399225.1 uncultured Anaerolineaceae bacterium | reverse complement strand
GCAGTTCGTCGCCGGGGATGTCGAGAGTGATGAATGGCAGTGAGTTTAGTTCGTTGAGGGAGGCGCGCAGTTCTTCGAGGGTTGCGCGCACCTGGGTAATATTATCGCGTGTGGATTTCAAGCCGGGGATGAGTTGATCGTCCAACGTGGCGGCCACATCCTCGAGCAGGGATGTGGCGCTGGTGGTCTGTTCGGTCAGCGAGGCCAGAGCCGCTTCGGCCGAGTCCAGGATGCGCAGGGCGCGATCCACTTCATCGCGGGCTGAGCCAAGGTCCGCCTGTATCTGCGCAAGAGTCGAGTCGATCACTTCGAGGCGTGTCTGCCCCTCGTGCGTCAAAGGCTCGTTGTACACCCAACTGGCGATCATGCCTGCCAGGCTGGCAAGCAGAAAGAGCACACTCAGGCCGATCAAAATTCCGATAAGAGTTTTGCGAACCATGGTCCATCCTTTCGGCGATTGCGGCATTATACCGCCTATGGACCACGTACAGTTTTTACTCCTTCGTGATCAACCTCACCTGATTCTCGTAAAAGAAATAATCCCACGCCCAGTTGAACATCACCGCCAGACGATTGCGGAAACCGATGATGCGGTAGATGTGCAACCCCACCCAGATCAGCCAGGCGATCAACCCGCTGAACGACAAACCGAAGATGCGCGCCACCGCGGCGTTGCGCCCGACCGTGGCCAGCAGGCCAGGATCCTTGTAGCGGAACGCCACCGCTTCGCCTCCCGCGACCAGACGGCGGATACTGTCCGCCGCGGCCTTTCCCTGCTGGATCGCGACCGTGGACAGCATCGGCAATGGACGCCCGCCCTCGTCCACGCAAAAGGCCGCGTCCCCGATGACAAAGGCCTCGGGGTGACGCGCCAACTGCAACGTCGGCGCGACGCGAATTCGTCCCGCGGAGGCCTGCTCCACGCCGAGGCGATCCGCCAGTTCGGCGGCTTTGACTCCCGCCGTCCAGATCAACGTGTGCGATTCGATCTGCGTTCCGTCGCCGAGCGTCACGCGTTGACCGTCGTAATTCTCCATCTTCGTGTTCAATAAAATTTCCACGTTCTTTTTGCGCAAGAGACGATGCGTGGCGCGGCGCAGTTCGTCGGGATAGGCGCTGATGAGATGTGGACTCGCCTCGAGCAGGAGAACCCGCGCCTCGTCCAGGTTGAGGCGGGGGAAGTCTTTCACCATCACGTGCTCGATCAGTTCGGCCAGCGCGCCCGCCGTCTCCACGCCCGTCGGGCCTCCGCCCACGATCACGAAGGTCAGCATGGCTTTGCGCTTTTCGGCGTCGCCCTCGGCGCTGGCTTTCTCGAACAGCGCGAGCAGATGATTGCGCGTGCGCACGGCCGACTCGATGTCCTTGAGTTGGAAGCCATGCTCCTCGAGCGTCTCGTGACCGAAGAAGTTGGTGCGTCCGCCGACCGCGATGACGAGATAATCGTAGGCGATGACCGAACCGTTGAGGCGCACAAAGCGCTCGTTGAAGTTGACCTCGGTCACTTCGCCCATCTGGAAGGTGAGATTCTTCTGGCGGCGAAAAATGGTGCGGACGGGTTGCGCGATCTGCGAGGGGAGCAAACCCGCGATGGCGACCTGATACAGCAGAGGCTGGAAGAGGTGGTGGTTGTGCTTGTCGATCAGCGTGATGCGCACGGGTGCTTTGGCAAGTCCGCGCGCCACTTCGAGGCCAGCAAAGCCTGCGCCGATGATAACGATGTGTGGGGTGGTGTTCATTTTGCCTCTTTCTATTTGTGAAATATCACACTATTATTATACCTAAAACAGTCTTATTTGTAAAGTATTTCACAAGAGGCTTGTCGGGAATCCCGAAGTTCTACTTCGGGATAATCCGAAAGCAGAGCTTTCGGATTCCAAAAAAATCCCCGCAAAGATGATTTATGAGAGTCAATGCCAGCCTCTGCAAGTAGCCATCGGTCATACTGAGCAGGTCGAGTCGAAACCCATCACCCACAGGAGGCTTTCATGAACATCTACAACATCATGCCGAATTTTCTGCGTGACCCCGATGCGTTCTTCCGAAGTATTCAGGAAGGTCAGGATGTGAAGCAAAAAGCGCTGACGCTTGGGCTGGCATCCGTTTTGTATTTCATGGCATACGGATTTATGGTCGGGCTGTCGAAGAGTCCCGTGCAGGCGCTTTCGGCGGCGGTGAAGATGCCCATCCTGTTTTTGGCAACGATGGCCTTCTGCCTGCCCGCGCTGTACTTCTTTTCGCTGGCATTGCTCGGCACGCCCCTGCGGATGATCCAGGTCTTGACCGTTGTGCTGGCAGGCATGGGAGTCACTTCATTTCTTCTGCTCGGCCTTGCGCCGATCACCCTCTTCTTCGTGCTCACTTCGACCAATTACGCCTTCTTTCAACTGCTGGCCGTAGCGTTCACTGGCGTCAGCGCGTGGATCGGAGTCTATTTCATCTGGCGCGGCATGACGCTCGTGGACACAAGCAGCGACAATTCCACGCGCACCATCGGCAAGCGCATCCTGATGCTGTGGATCGTTCTTTATGCCTTTGTCGGCACACAGATGACGTGGCGGTTGAGTCCGTTCGTGGGCAGGCCGGAGGATCCGTTCTACCTCGTCAAGCCGTCACGCGATAATTTCTACGTGGATGTGATCCACGCCGTCCAGGGGGCGTTGCAGATCCCCTCTGCGGGTTTGGATTGGCTCATGCCTGTGCTCACGACCGGGTTTTGTCTTGTTTCCCTTGGCGGGCTGGCGTATCTGGCTGGGACCATCATCGGGTCCGGGGCGAGGCGAAAAACAACCGTCCCCAAAGTAGAGAATGGATAAACGAGAAGGCCTCCGCTAAACACGGAGGCCTTCTCGTTTATCCGAAAACAAACTACAGCGACCAGAAGCGGAAACGGTCGAGACCGATGAATGCGAGGTCGAGCGGGATCCCGAGGTTGTAGGAAATGATGAATACCTGCGTCCAGAACAGATCATTGACGATCTGGATGTTCCACAAGGCAATAAAAACCAGCACCATGATAAAGGTCCGCATTGAGTTGATGCGGTCGCGCAAGTCGGGGTGCAGGAAGGGTTCGAGGATGCCGTATCCATCGAAAGGAGGCAGCGGGATCAGGTTAAGAACAACCGCGCTGGCCTGCAGGAGGGCAAGGAATGCAATGCCCGGCCAAATGCTGTTGTTGGTATCGGAGCTTTCCCATGGGACAAAACGCAGAACCAGGCTCAGAATGATCAGAACGATCAAATTCGCGGTGGGCCCCGCAAGCGAAACGAGGCTTTGACAGGTATTGTTCTTCAAGCGCCAGCGTTCAATGTAGACCGCGCCGCCCGGCAGGCCGATACCGCCCATCAACAGGAAGACCAGGGGCAGGATGATGGACATCAACGGGTCGGTGTAGCGCAGCGGGTTGAAGGTGAGATAGCCCTTCTCCTTCACAGTATGATCGCCGCCATAATAGGCAACAATGGCGTGGCCGAACTCGTGCAGGCAGAGCGAGAAGATCCAGCCAACAAATACAATGGCAAACGTCATTTGGCACCTCGGAAATTTGCGATCTCTTTTTGCATCACATCCACCGGGAAATCGGGGCCGTGCGCGGGATGCACGCGGCGGATTCCCATCGGCAGGATTTTCTTCCAACTTTCCACGACCATGTTGATGTCATCGGCCAGCACGGGCAGGCCGGGCGTGAGACGCAGATACCAATCGTTCATCGCCATATCGCCCACC
>CAYNQA010000315.1:0-3726 GCA_964399225.1 uncultured Anaerolineaceae bacterium | reverse complement strand
CTCGGCGCGGACCTCGTTGTCCACTCGATGACGAAATATCTCGGCGGCCACTCCGACGTGGTCGGCGGCGCAATTGTCGGTAAGGACCCGGAACTTGGCGCAAAGCTCGCTTATCTGCAAAACGCCATTGGCGGGGTACTTGGCCCGATGGATTCATTTCTCATTCTGCGCGGCATAAAAACTCTGCCCATCCGCATGGACCGTCACGCCGCGAATGCGGAGAAGATCGTGGCCTTTCTTGCAACGCAGAAAAAAGTCCGCAGGCTGATCTATCCGTTCGACGGGAGCCACCCACAGGTCCAGGTGGCGAAGCGGCAGATGCGCAACGGCGGCGGGATGATCTCGTTCATCATGGACGGCGGGCGCGATGCGGCGGTCAAAGTCGCGGAGGCAACGAAATTGTTCACACTGGCAGAATCGCTTGGAGGGGTCGAATCGCTGATCGAAGTCCCCGCAGCGATGACTCATCTTTCCACGCAGGGGTCACCGCTCGAGATCGACCCGGGACTGGTTCGCATTTCGGTGGGAATCGAAAATGCAGATGATCTCATCGCGGATCTGGCGCAGGCACTTGAGAAATAACGAGGTAATATGCCCATCGTTGAAGTGGAGGTTATTCTCCGTCCAGCTGAAACACTGCGAGACGAACTCGCACAGGAATTGGCCGATGCTCTCGGCGAGGCCTTGAACACAGCAAGCGGCACAACTTGGGTTAAAGTTGACGGCCGAACGCATAACCGCTACGCCGAAAGCGGCGGAATGACGGCCGATACCTTCCCTGTATTTGTGACCATCCTAAAATCGTCTCTGCCGGCATTGGAAGCGAGGACGGCAGAGGCGGAAAGAGTGACGGCCTGCGTATCGCGGATATGCGAGCGCCCCTCAGAGAATGTGCACATCATCTATCTGCCAGAAGGAAAAGGGCGCGTGGCCTTCGGCGGCGATCTGGTACGCTAGAAAACGAAAGGCCGGGCTTTGCGCCCGGCCTTTTTCTTTCCATTATTTTACTTGCCTGCGATGTGAATAGCAACCAGAGTCACATCGTCATCTTGCGGCGAACCGCGCTGGTGAGCGCGCAGTGTGCTGAGCATCTGGTCACACACCTGCTGGGCGGATTGCCCGGCCATGCGCTTGAAGACGGTCTTGATACGTTCCAGGCCAAATGCTTCGCCGAGCGGGTCACGGCAGTCGGTCATGCCGTCGGTGAAGAGGAACATGGTGGAGCCGGGCTCAAGGCGTACCGTTTTCTCATCCAGGGTGATATCCTCCCACAAGCCGATCGCCATGCCGGGCGCATGCGGCAGGCGGGTCACTTCGCCAGCCGGTGAAAGCAGAAGCGGCGGTTCATGCCCGGCGCGGGCATAGGAAAACTCCAGGGTGGTCAGATCAAGCACACCGAACAGTACCGTAACAAATTGGGTGGATTTTTCCAGGCGGGTGATATGCGAATTGACGACCCGCAAAACTTCACCGGGATTTGAATGAGAGTCAGACTCCGCCATGATCAACGCGTGGCTTCGCGCCATGAAAATCGCAGATGGAACTCCCTTGTCGGAAACGTCACCGATCAGAACGGCTAATCGGTTTTCGTCAAGCGGGAAGACATCATAGAAATCGCCTCCAACCTGACGCGCCGGGTCGATCGTTGCACCAAAGTCCACACCCTGCGGCTCAGGCAGACGGTCGGGCAGGATGCTCATTTGGATGTCGGCTGCCACGCGCAGTTCTTTCTCGAGGCGTTCTTTTTCGATGATCTGTTCCTGGGCATCCTTCAAGTCATCAAAGGCTTGTTGGAGTTGACGGTTCTTTTCGGTCAGGTCGCGGAAGGTGGCTGTGTTCGTGGCATCAAGGCGTTCGCTGGTGACTCGCACCATCGAGTAAGCCAGTACAGGGAAGCGCTTGAGCAGATCTTCGAATTCTTCGCGGCTCATCACAAGCAGTACGCATGGCGTGCGGGCGCGAACAGTGGCAGTGCGCTGTCCACCGGGCATGATGAGAGCCATATCGCCGAGGTAATCACCCTGCTTGACGACATTTAACAGAAGCTCATCGGCAGTGCCTGCCGCGCGCAGAATCTCCATCTGTCCATCGACAATAATATAGAAATGCTCGCCCACCTCCCCCTCGCGGAAAAGGATCTCGCCTGGTTGGAGTTCGTTCACCTTCAGGGAGGTGACCAACTGGTCGAGGTCGGCGGTCGGAAGGTCAGCAAATAGGGGAATGCGTGAAAGTAGGTTTGCCATAAAAGGTCTCAAGAGATCTCGCCAAGGCGGGATCCCGGTATATTGAGAGGTTTTCCAGTAAATCGAGTGTGATTGTAATCCGCAACCATCATCCGCGTAAGTCCACAATTTCCTTGCCGGCCAATTTGTCCTGAATGCGCTCTACAACGGTTTCCAGGTGCTGTGATTTGTGAACAAAGTCGAGGTTGTCGGTATGAATGGTGAGAACGGGGCACAGATCAAAGGCTGTCAGCCATTCGTCATAGAAAGAATCGAGCAAGGACAGATATTCGGCCGAGATCCCTGTTTCGATGTTACGCGCGCGACGGTGGATACGCTCGATCAGCACAGGGACGGGTGCCTTGAGGTAGATCAACAGGTTGGGTTTGGGCAGACCTTGCACCACCAACTCAAAGAGGCGGCGATAGGCGAGGTAATCACGTTCAGAGAGATTGCCCATGTGATGCAAGGCACGGGCAAAGATATATGCATCCTCGTAGATACTGCGATCGAGAATCGAGGAGCGCGCGTCGCGGGCGGCTTCGAGATATTGTTCGGCTCGATGGCCAAGGAAAAAGATCTGCAGGTGGAAAGACCATGTGTGCATGTCGGAGTAGAAATCCGAAAGGTACGGATTATCCGAGACAGATTCGTACCCGGTCCACCAGCCAAGGCGGGCACCGATGCGCTCGGTGAGGGAGGTTTTGCCTGCGCCGATATTGCCGGCAACAACAACAAGGTGTTTGGTCATGGTCGTTTCTCCTGCGAATTGGTTTCCGCGTTACACGATTTCCAGTGTTCCACGGCGCTTGGCGAGTACTTCAAATGCCGCGAATAATATATAACCAACGATGCCATACGCAAGACCGATGCCGAGTTCCTGCGCCAGAAGCGAGGAGACACTGTCCACGCTGGCGCCCGCTACAAGGAGGCGTGAAGCGGCGATTCCGCGAGTCATCGGAATGATATTCGAGACGAACTGCATCCACGGGGAAAGCTTTTCGAGTGCAACGTTCGCACCTGAGAAGATCAAGAGCAGGAAGTAAACCGTATTGTTGACGAACATGACGTTGGCTGTGATGAGCGCGAGACAACCCATTAATAGTCCGAGAGCGCATGTACTAAAAGTGGTGACGATGATGGTAAGAGCGAGGCCAGGCAGGTTTGTTTGTGAAAGATCGAGACCAAGCAAGACGACGCCCCAGAAGAATGCGATGATCACGCCCAGTGCGCCGTTGAGAACATGCATGAAGGCGCGGCCGAAGAATAATGTGACACGGTTGGCGGGCGTTCCAAAGACATACGGGAGTGTGCCCAGCCAGCGGTCGTTGCCGATACTCATTGTCACGCCGAAGATGCCACTGACCGAGGCGATCTGCATGGCGTTGCCAATCACATAAAAGTCTGTGTTGCCGCCATTCGTGGCATAGGAACCGAGAAAGACGAAGAAGAAGATTTGCGCCAGCGGCATGAGGATCATGGAGGCGACAAACGTGATCGGGCG
>CAYNQA010000314.1:0-3743 GCA_964399225.1 uncultured Anaerolineaceae bacterium | reverse complement strand
ACCCGCCACAGGTTTTGAAGACCAGGAAGCCCACCGGGACCTAACCACTCCCGTCGGCAAGCATAATCGAAGGGAGGGTGATTGGCAAGTAGACTCATCCGCAGATAATGCAGATTACACAGATTTTTATTTTTCTGCGAAATCTGCATTATCTGCGGATTAAAAACAAAATCGCCCGTTCGGGGGCGATTCTTCGAACTCTCTAGTTGGGGCGAGAGGACATGTGCCCCGAAGGGGTATGCGCACCGCCCCCTCAATGGGGAAACCGCCGACTTAAAATAAAATCGCCCGTCCGGTGGGCGATTCTTCGAACTCTCTAGTCGGGGCGAGAGGATTTGAACCTCCGACCTCTTGCACCCCATGCAAGCGCGCTAGCCGGACTGCGCCACGCCCCGATTGAGCGATGGGCATTATAGCCGTGTTTGGGGTTTCTGGCAACAGGCCGGAAACAGAGCAGAAATTCCACCACAGAACACACAGAGATTCTCAAATATATTTTCCATGCGCTCTCCCCAAAGGCCTCGGGGCGGTATGTGATCTCCAGGGTGAAGCAAGGCAGGACAAATTGACGATGGGGCTCCCGGCCTCTTGTGCTAAAATAGCATCACCCCACGGAGAACCTGATGATTGAAGTAGTGATCGATAGCGTCCGCGTCAACCTCATGTCGCCCCAGCGCCTCGTTGTATTGCACGAGGTCGGCGGCGAACGATACCTGCCCATTTGGGTCGGCCCCTACGAAGCCGAAGCCATCACCGTCGCCTTGCAGGAAGTGGAAATGATGCGCCCGCTCACCCACGACCTGATCCGCAACATCCTCTCCACCTTCACTGCCCGCATTGTGCGCGTGGAGATCGTGTCGCTGCGCGAGGATGTCTTCTACGGCAACATCATCCTCGAACGCGACGGCAAAGAGATCAACGTCGACTCGCGTCCATCCGACGCGATCGCGCTTGCCATCCGTGCGCACGTGCCCATCTACGTACATCCCACCGTCATGTCGGCGGCGAGCATCGTGCCCGAGAAAGACGTCAGCGAGGCCGCGCCCGCACCGAAGTCCGCGGAACGAAGCGTGCCCCCGCCTCCGCCCGTGGAAGAATCCAGCGAACGTCTCGACGTCTTCAAAAACTTTTTAGACAAGCTGGACCTCGACCTCGACAAGCCGGACGCTTCGCCTCCTTCTGACACTCCGAGTTGATCCCGTTTATGACCGACTTTCTCCCCCCCGAGGAATCCCCCTCTCCCGCCGCCCCGACCGTTCCGCACAGCCGCGAAGCCGAAGAAGCCGTCGTTGGGGCGGTTCTCATTAACCCCGAAGCCTACTATGATGTGGCGCAGTTCCTGACTGGCGAGGATTTTTACATCCACCGCCTGCGCTGGATCTGGGAATCGTTCACGCGCCTGCACGAAAGCCGCACCCCCATTGACCTGCTGACCGTTGCCGATGAGCTCGATAAGGTGGGACAACTCTCCGAGATCGGCGGCCCTGCCTTCCTGACGTCGCTGATCAACACCGTGCCCACCTCGCTTAACGCCGAGGCCTACGGCAAGATCGTGGAGGGACACTCCGTCCGCCGCAAGATGATCACGGCCGCCAATAAGATCGCATCCATCGCCTACGACACCGAAACCAGCGTGGACGAGGTGATGGGCGAATCGGAGAAGGCGGTCTTCAACGTCAGCGAGAAGCGCATGACGCGCGACTTGCAGTCGATCCGTTCGGTGCTATCGGATTACTACGATCACATCGACGATCTCTCGAAACGCTCGGATGAGATCCACGGCGTGCCGACGGGGTTCATTGACCTCGACAAAATGCTGACCGGCCTGCAGCCTTCCGACCTGCTCATCATCGCTGGCCGCCCTGGTCAGGGTAAAACGGGCTTTCTGCTCTCAATTGCCAAGAACGCAGGCTTGACCCACAAGAAACACGTGGCCATCTTCTCGCTGGAAATGTCCAACGAGCAGGTGGTGCAGCGTTTGATCGCACAGGAGACGGGGATCGACTCGCAACGTCTGCGCACAGGCAAGTTGACCCAGGATGAGTGGCCGCTTTTCACGCACGCCATCGAGGTCTTCTCTGACACGAAGATCTTCCTCGACGACACCCCCGCCATCACGCCTTTGCAATTGCGCACCAAATGCCGCCGCCTGCACATGGAATTCGGCATTGACCTGATCATCATCGACTATCTCCAGTTGATGACCGGCGACTCGCGCAACGATAACCGCGTGCAGGAGGTTTCGGCCATCTCGCGCAGTCTCAAGGTGCTGGCACGCGAACTGAATGTCCCTGTGCTGGCCGCGGCACAACTATCCCGCGCGGTGGAGCAGCGCACCGACAAACGTCCCGTGCTCTCGGACTTGCGCGAATCCGGCTCGCTCGAACAGGACGCGGACATCGTGATGTTCATCTATCGTCCCGACCAGTATGAGAAGGACACGAACAAGCAGAACGTGGCCGAGATCATCGTGGCGAAACACCGTAATGGTCCCGTGGGCAGTGTGGAGTTGATCTTCCGCGGCGCGCTGGCGAAATTCGAGAACGCAGCGACGAAGCACGTTCAATTCAACGAATAATTTTTTTCACCACAGAGACCACGGAGCACACGGAGAAATAAAAAAAGAGTCTCCGTGCTCTCTGTGCGCTCCGTAGTGAACTCCAAGATAATGACAACTTTCCAAGGCTTCACTTCCTCCGAGACATTCACCGCCGTACCCGATACGTTCTTCCGCGAGTTGTTGAGTCAGATCGATGACGCGGAGGAGTTGCGGGCGACGTTGTTTGCCATTTGGCGGATCGAGCACATGGAGGGACATGTCCGCTTTTTGCGGCGCGCGGACTTTGGCGAGTTCGCCCCAGGCGTGGATAAGGCCGTGGCGCGCGGGAGCCTGCTCGAGGTCAGGAATGAGGCGGGGGAGTTCGTCTTCCTGAACAGTCCTCGCGGACGAGCGTCGGTGGAGGCCATCCAGAGCGGCAAGTTCGATCCGTCGCAGGTGATGTCGGCGCCGCCCGTGGAACGGTCGAATGTGTTCACGTTGTATGAGCAGAACATCGGTGCGCTGACGCCGCTGATCGCGGACATGCTGCGCGAGGCCGAGAAGGAATATCCGAGCGCGTGGTTCGAAGAGGCTTTTGAAATTGCGGTTGCGAAGAACGCGCGCAACTGGAAATACGTGGATGCGGTTTTAAGACGGTGGAAGGAAAAAGGCCATGAAGGAAAAAATCAGCAAAACGCTGTCAAAGATTTCAAGCGATACACAGAAGGCGAGTTCGCCGACTACTTCCGCGAGTAGCACACTCGGCGACCCGAACTGTCCGCATTGCGGCGGGGTGGGTTACGTGCGCTTTGACGTGCCGATGGGCGACCCGAAATTCGGTCGGCTGGAAGCGTGCGTGTGCCGCGCGTCGGATATTGCCGCGGGGGCGCGGGAGCGTCTGTTCGAGATGAGTCGTCTCGACCAGCTCAGCCATTTAACGTTTGAGAATTTCGACGCGCGGGGAAACAAGAACGCCAAGTTCATGACGCCGCAGGACGCGCACAGTCTGCAAGCCGCACGCGAGATGGCCGAGAATTTTGCGCGCAACCCGCAAGGCTGGATATTGATCGAGGGCGGATACGGTTGCGGCAAGACGCACATCGCCGCGGCCATCGCGAACTATGCGGTGGCGATGGGCAGACCGACGCTCTTCATCACCGTCCCCGATCTGCTGGACACACTGCGCTTCGCGTACAGCGACCCC